>JAJEDS010000370.1 GCA_022821365.1 Dehalococcoidia bacterium
AACTACTCAGCGCCAAGGAGCGGGCCAAGGCCGAAGCCCTGGCCCAAGTCCAGATCGCAGCCGACTAACCATCTCAGCCGACTAACCATGGTGACATTTTCGCTTTCCATTTAACGGGACAGAATCGCTGGACAACAACATATTCCGCAGATTTCCGTCCTAAAGTTCCCGGTTATTCACAATTGGGGTGGACGGGGACACGGAGATGGTACACAGTTTGGAAACCATCCCAGCGAACCGGCATGACGTGACGCAGGCCGGACAGTTGCTGCACGGTGGGGAGAAACGGGTGGGGGGATGCTGGCTACATCGGCGTGCAGAAGCGGCCAGAGACCCTGGGGCTTGATGTGGACTGGCAGGTGGCCATGAAGCCGGGGCAGCGGCGAAAGCTGGAACCGGACACCCTTGCGGCTCCGGCCGAGAAGGCCAAGGCATCGGTACGGGCCAAGGTGGAACACCCCTTCCTGGACGTGAAGCGAATATTCGGCTACGACAAGGTACGCTACCGGGGCCTGGGCTAGAACAAGGCAAGACTGGCCCTGCTCCTGGGTCTTTCCGATTTGAGGAGGGCTTCCACCACTCTCTTAGCCCCGATCCACCGAAGGGGCGTGGAGTAAAGGTGCCCTGAAAGCGTGAAGAGGTGCTCCTGTGAATCTGGGATAATGGTTTTTGCACATAAAACCGACCCCGGAAAAGGAGCACTCATTAGATGCTACCACTTGAGCACCCCGACCGCATCCATGTCGCCTTTGATGAAAACCGCCTGGTGGCCAATGCTGGGCTTTTGCTGCCCGCCAGCCTGGCCCTACGCCTGGGGCTGGGTGGAACTGGTTGACCGGTACCTCGACCTGGGCTACGCCCCGGGTCGGGCCAACACCGGCGACAAGCTGCTGACCCTGGTGGCCTCCGCCCTGGCTGGCGGCGACTGCATCGACGACGCCGACGCGTTGCGCAGTGGCGGTACGGCCAGCGTCCTGGGGTGCGTGGTCAAAGCCCCCTCCACCCTGGGCACCTTTCTGCGCAGCTTCCGCTGGGGCCACGTCCGACAGCTGGACCGGGTGAGCCGGGAGTTGCTGGCCCGGGCCTAGGCCGTTGGCGCCGGGCCCGGCGACGAACCCCTGACCATCGATATTGATTCCACCATCTGCGAGACCTACGGCCTGGCCAAGGAGGGGACCCGCCACCACGGCTACACCCACCGACGGGGCTATCACCCCCTCTTCGCCGTGGCCGCCGGCGCCGGTCCGCCTGTGGCGGACTGATGGCCCGGCTGCGGGAGGGAAGGGCCAACACCGCCCGGGGCGCCGCCCACTTCCTGCGGGAGACCATCAGCCGTGTGCGCTATGCCGGGGCCAGGGGACAACTCATCCGCCTCAGGCGGACGGGCCGACAGCGGCTTCTATACCCACACTCTGGTCCAGGTCTGCCGCAAGACGGATGTCCGCTTCTCCATCACCGTCCGCCTGCGCCGGAGCCTCCGCAATCTCATAGAGGCCATACCCGAACCTGACTGGAAGCCCATCCCCTACTGGATGGAGGGCGGGGCCGACGGGGCCGAGACTGAATACACACCTTTCCAGAGTCAGACCGGCACCGCTCCAGTGCGGCTCATCGTCCGACGGGTGAGGCCCACCCACGGAATTCAACTTGCTCTGTTTGCCAACTACAGCTATCACGCCTTCATCACCGACCGGCCGGGCCACACCCTGGAAGTGGAGGCCGACCACCGCCGCCACGCCGAGGTGGAGAACGCCATCCGGGACCTGAAGTACGGCGTCGGGCTCAATCACCTACCCTCGGGACGTTTCCCTGCCAATGGAGCCTGGCTGGCCGTCCAGGTGATGGCCCACAACCTGGCCCGCTGGACTGGGCGCATCGCTCTGGGCGAGACGGTGGCAACCACAAAGACCCTCCGCAGTCGCTTCTTCTCCCTGGCCGGACGCTTCACCCGCAAGGCCCGCCAACTCACCCTTCATCTACCCCAAGGCTGGCTTTGGGAAAACCAGTTCATCGCTGCTCCGGCCCACTTGCGGGCCCTGCCACTCCCAGCTTGACGCCGCCCCTGGCAAGCATCTAGCCCACCAGGCAATTGAAGGTCTCCATCAACTCGTGCCAACCAGGCTGGCGGGGGTCTTCTGCTGTCAGTCGTCCCACCCTCTGGATTCCTCACCGCCACTCCAGGCCGCCATTGCCCCGTCTTCCAGCCAATGATTCCTATCATTGGCCTTCCCAGCCCCATAATCCCTTCTCCCAGTGCCCTTTTGCCTGCCTTTCGGTGGATTTGGACTTAGCCAACTGACCCAGGTGGCAGTGTGCCTTATGTACCCAACCACCAGCCCACCAACCCTGGCAAAGCCGGAAAACTACCACCAAAAAGGGAAAAGTCTCAGGTTCGCAGGCCATCCCCGCCCCTCAACCTTCAACCAAAGGCATAGATATCAATTTTTCAGAGGTTCCTTAAAATGGTTGACTGCTATTCTCTCATCAAATCAGGGGGGTAGGAGTAGATGCGCTAGAACTGGCGTATGGCATTGCTATCCCTAAAATGGTTCTTAATGCCGGTGGCAGTTTCCTTGCCCTCTGATACGTTTACTCGGTCCCGGGTTTCTTCCCCTATTTGTCTAAACTCAACAATCATCTGCCTTCAGTGTAGGTTGCTTCGCCAGAGCAGTAATGCTACCTCCGTCATCAGTCCCCTTTGCGCGCCATACCAGTTGCCGGCCAGTGCCGATATCAAGAACACCATTCAGTCCTGGTGGATTGCCCGATTCTGACCTGGCGTCATCAAGTTGGACCTGGGTCAGAGCCTTGGCTGGCTGAATACCGTCATTGGAAAACTCTGCACCCGAGAGATTCGCGTCGGAAAGAATCGCCCCGTTCAAATCGGCGTCCAGGAACGTCGCGCCTGACAAATTTGCCCTGGTCAAACTGGCGTAGGACAAATCTGTATTTAGCAAGAAGGCATCCGAAAGGTTCGCGCCTTCAAGCCAGGCCTCGGCGGCGTCTGCATCCTGAAAATTGGCCCTCGAAAGATTCGCCCCGCCCAGATTAGTGCCACATATTTTCGCGTGCGAGAAATCAACCCGAGGCAGGTCCTCGTCTTGAAGCAATGCTCCCGACAGGTCAGCATACCAGAAGCGGCTTCCCGTAAAGTTCACGCCATGGAACCAAGCGCCGGAAATATCGGCGTAGGAAAAGATGGCATTCGCGAGGGTAGTATTAGCGAAGTTGGCACTGGACAGACTGGCGTGTTGGAATAACGCACAGGACAGGTTTGCGTTCAGAAATTGCGCGCCCCGAAGATCGGCGCCCCGAAGGTCAAGCCGGTAATCGGCTTTGCGTTCCGCTTGTATCTGCGATTCAGAACGTGAGTTGATGGCCTCAATAACGGCCTCGACATCCGGCCGGACTTCCAACAGAGTGCCAGGTTCAATCTCCAGCTGGCCCGATTCCAGGCTCTGGTCCTTGGTGGGAAGGCGCGCGAAGGCACAGAACAACCGTGTTATTTGTAGGTGGTACTCCTGGGGGTGTTCCGCGGCAAGAATTTGCAACGCGTAAATCCCACCCAACCGCACCGATAGGACGTCGCTGCCCAGCATCTCAGCGCCTTTCTGGTAACACTCGTTCAGCAGTCCCCGTTGAGCTGTCCTGGCCTGCCGGTCCGCCACGACGGCGCGCCATCCCCCCAGCGGCAGCGCGATTGCGCCTGCCAATATGAGGGCCATATTTCGGACCGTCGTGCTGCCAGACTCCGAACCACTCAACCAATCCCAGAAAAATGCGGAGAGTACACATGTCGCAAGCAGAACGCATGCACCAACGACGACAATAGAGCGGAAGCTGCCAGGCCTTTGAAACCAACTCAGAAGAGGCAGAGTATCACCTCCGGGAATCGTTCCGGGCAAGGACGATCATCAGGCGCCGTAGACTCCCAAGGATGACCACTGATCTGCGAAGCCCGGGCCCTGTGGCGAATACCCAGCCGGAATTGACATATCCCATGCAAAGAAATGGGAATTATATACAATCTTACCCAAGCTCCCTGAACCCCACTAACCGCCCCAACACCGTTCATTAAGCATACACGACTAACTCCCCAACTGACTTGCGAATTTACCACCAAAATCAAAACCCCGGATTATTGAGTCCGGGGTTTTGATGAAGATAGGTCAGATAAGAAACTAATCCGTAAATTCAGCTTCCACTAAAGAGAAAAAATGCCGTCGTTCCTCTTTCGACATTGCTTCAATGCACTCCATTGCAAGCTCCCTTCTGGAGTGATCCATTAGCGAATCTTTCACGAAATAACTCCAGTTTTGCCGTCTGCCCATTTCTCCCGCCGATTCAGTAATGGCTATATCCTCTGCTTGACGGGCTAGGGCTTTAAGCTCTTTAGAAACCTGACTCTTTGCTCTCATACTGACTGACTGGACACCTCAACAACAAGATACAGAAATTGTATCATTTACAGCATTGAGGAAGTACCCCAGCTAGTCATAGACGGCCTCGCTTGCTATGCTTCAAATATGTCGAGAAGCGTTTCAAAACACCCGTTCACTTTAACTATAGTCCGAGTAGACGTATTTCCCAACAATCGAGCGGTAGCTCATTTTCTAGTCGAGGACGGCCTAGCAAACTATACACCTCTCGCATTAACTCTCCCTGACGATGTTGAAGGTCGAACAATTCCCGAAATAGAGGAATTAGCTTGTCAGTCTCTTCACAGGTCGTTTGTTCTTCTGGCTGAATTAGCTCTTGACTTAACTGCATAATTTCCTCTACTCATCCTCATACCAATCTTCAAGTGCCTTGATAAACTCATCGGCAAACTCACGAAGCTCTTCCGCCTTCTCCATTAGCTCTTCGTGCTTCTCTACCAGTATTTCGGCCTGTTCATCCCTGTAAGTCTCTTTCCTGTACGAGCTACGCCGAGTCCGCTCCCTGTCATTCCTTCTTACCATATCCAACACTCCTGACGACCAAGCTAGGGGAATTCCCTTTACTAACATATCGCCAGTTAGCTACGCCAAAGCCGGTACACAAGCCTTCCAAGGATAATCAAGTAAGAAGGGAATTAAGGTTCCTTCTCTCTACCAGACCTATCCCAAGGAAACGGGGGACAAACCCTAACAAACCCCAAGTATATCAGCGCACGTAGGACCAACCTATGAATAAAACGCACCTTTTACCCCAAAACACCTTGCATTTTAGTTGATTTTATGGTAGAATATTCCCCATAAAGAGAGGGGTTAAAGCAATGGCTAACAACGCACCCGGCAAGCACTTTCGCAAGGGAATGACTCTAATGGAAGCCGTACAGTCATTCTCTGATGAAACAATTGTCGAGCAATACTGCATAGATACCCGGTGGCCCGATGGGATTATCTGCCCCAGGTGCAAGGCCACCAACATCAAGGAACGTGCTAACCGCCAGCCCCGCTCCTTCCGGTGTAACTCCTGCCGTTCTGATTTCTCGGTTAAAACCGGAACAGTGATGGAAGGTTCCAACATCAAATTGAGTAAATGGCTCTTGGCTATGTACCTAATGTCCACCAGTCTTAAAGGCGTATCCTCGATGAAACTTCACCGGGATATAGGCGTAACCCAAAAGACTGCTTGGTTCCTCGAACACCGGATACGCAAGGCTATGGAGTCCGATAGCGGTTTGTTCTCCGGTCCAGTAGAGGTTGACGAAACTTACATCGGCGGGAAGGAAGGCAACAAGCATAGCTCAAAGAAGCTCCGGGCTGGCCGGGGTACTGTTGGCAAGACTGCCATAGCCGGGGTAAAGGATAGGGCCACCAACAAGGTAGTTACCGCTCCCGTAGCGTCCACCGACAAAGAAACCCTACAAGGTTTCGTCAAGGCTAATACTGCTAACAACGCCCTTGTAATTACCGATGAAGCCAGAGCTTACGAGGGACTGCCCAATCACGAAGCGGTCAAATACGGCGCAGGGGAGTATGTGAGAGATGAAGCGCACACCAACGGCATTGAGAGTCATTGGGCAATGCTCAAGCGGGGAATAGTAGGAACCTACCACCACATTAGCCCCAAGCATTCCGGTCGGTACGCTACCGAGTTTGCCGAAAGGCACAACGTCCGCAAGGATGATACCGCAGACCAGCTTGAGTCGCTGATTAAGGGTACTGACGGCAAGAGGTTGAAGTATCAGGTGTAAAAGTCAAGACTGCATCTGACACGCGGGAATTATCTTACAGCAGAGAGCTGTGGGGTCGTGTTGTCCGGTAGGTCACCTCCTTTGCTCAGGTCTTTCTCCAAGGCCAAGTACCGGCTTTGCTGGAAGGTTTCCCAGGGAGTCTTCCCATAGCAGTAGCGCCCTGAGTGTGGTCTCTCTCTATTGTACTTCTCCAGCCAGGCGTCCAGGTCCACCTGCAACTCCTCCAGAGTCCGGTAGAGCTTCTTCCTGAAGAGCAGGCTGTAGCATTCGTCCTGCAGGGTCTTGTGGAACCGTTCGCAGATCCCGTTGGTCTGGGGATGGTTGGCCTTGGTCCGGGAATGGTCGATGTCCTCCACCGCCAGGTAGAGTTGGTAGGCGTGGTTCTCCGGCTTCCCACAATACTCGGTGCCCCGGTCGGTGAGGATGCGCTGCAACTTGATGCCCTGCTCGTCGAAGAGGGGAATCACCCGGTCATTCAGCAGGTCCGCGGCGGTGATGGCGCTCTTGTCGGTGTAGAGCTTGGCCGTGGCCACTCTACTATAGGTATCAATGAAGGTCTGCTGGTAGATCCGGCCCACGCCCTTGATGGTGCCCAGATAGTAGGTGTCCTGGGCCCCCAGATAGCCTGGGTGCTCAGTCTCAATCTCCCCGTGGGCTTCTTTCTCCTGTTTGGCCTTCTCCAGGGCCGACAACTGATTCTCGGTCAGGATGATCCCTTCCTGGGCCACCTTGGCCTCCAAGGCCTTGAGTCGTTTCTTGAAGGTCTCAAGATCATGGCGGAGCCATACCGAGCGCACCCCGCCCGGCGAGATGATGATCCCTTCTTTGCGCAGTTCGTTGGACGCACTCAGTTGTCCGTAGGCCGGGAACTCCACCGCGATGCGCAGTGTAGCTTGCTCCACCGCCTCCGGCACCCGGTTCTTGAGCAGCGGCTTCTGGCGAGAGATCTCATAGAGGGCCGCTTCACCACCGTTCTCGTAGAGTTCCTTGTAACGGTAGAATGTGTCCCGGCTGTAACCCATGATATGGCAGGCCTGGGACACGTTGCCCAACTGCCGGGCTAACTCCAGCAGGCCCAGCTTGGGCTTCAGTACCTTTTCCTGTTGTGTGGTCATCTGACACTCCTTCCCCTCTCTTGGGGACATTCAATCACACTCTTAACCATGTGTCAGATTAAATCTTAACTATTACATATCAGGACTTGATAGCCTAATCCTTCACCGCCTCTTGCTTTCGTTCAGGCTTCAAAACCGCCTTCACTATATCTTCAAACTCTGCCGGAATCTTCTCTAACGGCTTTTCAGGCCGTCCCCTAGGCTTAACTGCTTTCACCTCCGTAATCCTCCCTTTCTTCTTTCTAGGCATTTTCACACCTTACTTCTCGAGTCAATTACTCTAATAATCCTGTACGCTTTTAGCCTATCCACTAACGGAGAGGTGGCAGAGCGGCCTATTGCTCCCGACTCTTAATCGGGCGAACCTGCCAGGCGCACAAGCTAAAACAGGTTCCGAGGGTTCGAATCCCTTCCTCTCCACCAGTAGATAAACTACAAGACTATTATACCACTTCATTGACCTCATATCTGATTGACACTACCCCACGATCCGGGCCATAATCCCCTCGCTACACCAGATTAACTGTCTTTCGATAGGAGCCTGTAGGCACAGGAATTGGGCTATTTGTGCCCTCTTCCGGTTCCTATCGGAGACGGTCTGGTGTAGCAAGCAGTCCCAATCCTGCACCGGAAGGGGGAACCCGCTTGACTACACTTACTGATTCACCTGAAACCCCTCAACGCCGTCCACGTCTCTCCATAACTGGCTTCGCCCTCTGTATCCTAGCAGCCTGTCCGGGGAATATCCTCAGGCGGCTATTGGGGGACGCCACAGGTGGTTGGATGCGGGTGAAGCCATGAATGGCTGGGTCCTTGTCAGCAAGGAAGCGTTCCCGCTGGACCCGGAGGGGCCGGCGCCCC
>JAJEDS010000275.1 GCA_022821365.1 Dehalococcoidia bacterium
GTCGGCGGCGTGATAGGCGACGAAATAGTCCATGCTCTCCGGTGCAACCCTGCCTTTAGTGTATGCCGTTTTGCGGGGTAGGGGCGATTCGCGAATAGCCCCTACCCCGCCGCTTCCACCCGCACGGCGCACACCTTGTACTCGGGGATCATGGTATCCGGGTCGTAGGCCGAGTTGGTAAGGAAGTTGGCCGCGGATTCGGACAGTTTGACGAAGGGAATGAAGACCTCCCCCGCCCGCATCCGGTCGGTGTAGAGGGCCTTGCCGGTAAGCTCGCCCCGGCGGGAGGTGACCCGGACGGCCTGGCCGTCGGCGATGCCCAATTTCTCGCCGTCGGAGGGGTTTATGGAGACCTCCAGTTCCGGCGCCCGGGCCAGCAGGCCGGACACCCGGCGGGTGATGGTGCCGCCGTGCCAGTGGTAGAGGACGCGGCCGGTGTTTAGAATCAGCGGATAACGGCGGTTTGGCCGTTCGTCGGAGAGGGGGCCCTGCTCGTAGGCAATGAACCGGGCGCGGGGGCCTCGGGGGAAAGAGTCGGCGTACAGGTAGGGGGTGCCAGGATGGTCGGGAGTGGGGCACGGCCACTGGATGCCGCCTTCCTTGTCCAGCCGGTCGTAGCTTATGCCGGCCAGGATGGGCGTGAGGCGGGCCATCTCGTCGAAGATCTCCGACGGGTGGCCGTAGGTGAACTGGTCTTCCAGGGGCAGGCCCAGCCGGCGGCACATGCGGCGGCCCAGGTCGCAGATTATCTCCCAGTCGGCGCGGCTTTGGCCCCGGGGTTCCACCGCCTTGCGGATGCGCTGCACCCGGCGTTCGCTGTTGGTAAAGGTGCCGTCCTTTTCGGCAAAGCTGGTGGCGGGCAGCACCACGTCGGCGATCTGGGCCGTTTCGTGCATGAAGATGTCCTGCACCACCAGGAACTCCAGGCTCTTGAACAGTTCGGCGGCCTCGTTCAGGTCGGGCTCGCTGAGCAGGGGGTTCTCGCCGGTGATGTACATGGCCCTGACGCCGTGGTCCTGGCCGATGGACTGGACAATCTGGGTGATGACCAGGCCGCGAATGCCGGGCAGGGGCTGGCCGCCCCAGGCATCCTCAAATTGGGCCAGGGCCTCGGGTCGGTAGCCCTGGTAGCCGGGCAGGTTGTCGGGAATGCAGCCGGCGTCGCCGCAGCCCTGCACGTTGTTCTGCCCCCGCAGGGGCGACACCCCGCTGCCGGGCCGCCCCAACTGGCCGGTTGCCAGGGCCAGGTTCAGCAGGCCGTGGGCGTTGGGCGTGCCGTTGGTGTGCTGGGTAATGCCCATGCCCCAGATGAGGCAGGAACCGGCGTAGGCCCCCGGCCCCTCTCCGAGAGGGAGAGGGGTGGAATCATTTGGCGAAGGATCACCTTCTCCCCCAGGGAGAGAGGCCTGGGATGAGGGCAAACGGGAAGGGACCGGCGGCCTTGCGTACATGCGCGCCGCCCGCTTCAGGTCTTCGGCGGAAACGCCGGTAATCTCCTCCACCCTTTCGGGCGGGTAGTTGTCTATCACCCGCTTCCACTCTTCAAAGCCCTCGGTGCGGTTGGCGACGAACTCCTCGTCCACCAGTTCCTCGTCCAGGACTACCCAGGCCATACCGTTGAGCAGGGCCACGTCGGTGCCCGGGTAGGGGCGCAGCCACAGGTCGGCGTAGTCGCACATATCAATGCGGCGGGGGTTGACGACGATGAGCTTTGCGCCCCGTTCCACCACGGCCCGGCGCATCCGCGAGGCCGCCACGGGATGGTTGGAGGTGGGGTCGCAGCCGATAACCACCAGGCAGCCGGCGTCCTCGTAGTCAGTGTAGGAGTTGCTGGTGGCGCCGCTGCCCAGGGTGGCCAGCATGGCCTCCACCGACGGCGAGTGGCAAAGGCGGGTGCAGTGGTCAATGTTGTTGGTCTGCATCAGCAGGCGGGCGAATTTCTGCTGAATGTACCCGTCCTCGTTGGTGGCCTTGGCGGAACAGAGGGTGCCGAAGTCGTCGTCCCGGTAGTTGACCAGCCTGTCGGCAATCAGGTCCAGCGCCTCGTCCCAGGTTGCTTCCCGGAACTCACCGTCCTCCCTAATCAGCGGCGTGGTCAGCCGGTCGGGGTGGTGGACAAAGGAGGCCCCAAAGCGCCCCTTTACGCACAGCATACCCACGCTGGACAGGTTTTCCGGGTCGTCCTCCACCGCCACGATTTCATCATCGCCGCTGACCTGCATCTTGATGCCGCAGCCCACGCCGCAGTAGGGGCAGGTGGTGGAGACGGTTTTCTCTGCCCTCACCCCCAGCCCCTCTCCCTTGAGGTTCAATCCAAAGTCTCCCCTCTCCCCCAGGGAGAGGGGCTGGGGGTGAGGGCTATCCGCAACGGACTGGGCGATTGTGGCCCTGGCCTGGATGGCGCCGGTGGGGCAGACGGAAAGGCACTGGCCGCAGGTGGTGCAAATGGACTCGGCCAGGGGCTTGCCCATAAATGTACCGATGCGACCGCCTTCCCCGGCGCCCAGGAAATCTATGGCCCCAATGAACTGGTGCTCTTCCTGGCAGGCGTTGACGCAGCGGGCGCAGAGGATGCAGGACTCCATGCCGATGGTGAAGACGGGGTTGCTGGCGTCCGTTTCCTCCCGTGGCCTCGGCCGCCAGCGGGAACCGTCAATGCCGTAATGACGGGCGGCCCGGGTAAGCTGGCCGTACTCGCCCTCGCCCCGGATGGGAGAGGGTACGGCGGGCACCGCGGGAGCATCCGACGGCAGCATGGCCAGGGTGAGTTCCAGCACCCCGGAGCGTATGCGTTCCACCTCCGGCGTGTCGGTGCGGACCACCATGCCGTCGGCGGCGGGTACCGAGCAGGAAGCGGGGAAGCCGCGCATGCCCTCAACCTGCACCAGGCAGGTGCGGCAGGCGCCGATGGCCTTCATATCCGGGTCTTTGCAAAGCTGGGACAGGTAGGTGTTGGAATCGTTGACGGCGTCAAGGACGGAAGAACCGTCGGGTACCTGGACCTGCTTGCCATTTATGGTTAAGGAGATGGACATTCGGACGGCACCCCTACCCCTTCTGCCCTCTGGTCTCGAAATACGTAACTTTCGTTGCTCCTTATTCTATCACCCGGACCTTTGTGTTAGACAGGGTGCAGATTCGCGCAGGTAGTTTTCACGTCAGGCGGCTCGAAGGCCTTCCTGTCCTTCTTCCTGCCAACCTTGACGCAACCGACAACCCTATAGAGAATAGGGGCATCCCAACCCAGGCCGATTCAACCAAAAGGAGCTACCATGCCTAACTTTGTACGATGCTATACCGGCCCCGACGGCCAGTCTCACCTGGAAGACCTGAACCCGCCCTTCGAGTCTTTTGTTGATACGGAGGGGGCCTACGGCGAGGGTACTCCCATGGAGGGCGCCAACGGGATGACTATACGCATTGCCCAGCCCGGTTACCTGCTGGAGTGGCACTGCGCCCCCCGCCGCCAGTACACCATCACCCTGGCCGGCCGGGCCGAGGTTGAGGTGGGCGACGGCACCAAGCGGGAGGTGGGCCCCGGCGACGTGCTGCTGGCCGAGGACCTGACCGGCCAGGGCCACATCACCCGGGTCATCAGCGACGAGCCCCGTTACTACATTGTCGTTGCGCTGGACTAAGCCGGGGAGGTCAGCCGTGAAGCTCAAGGGTAGGGGCGATTCGCGAATCGCCCCTACGAAATTCGGTGTCTGGGCAAAAGGATTTTGGGACTGGTTCTGAATCCTGTCTATCCTGTCAATCCATGTTCGAATCACGGCCGGCGACCATTTCCCGCAGCAGGGGGATGAGTTCCCGGCCGTATTCGCGGGCGTCATTCAGCGGGTCGAAACCCCGGATGATGAAGGTGGTACAGCCCAGGTCGTAGTAGGCCAGCAGGGACTTGGCCACCTGCTGCGGGGTGCCCACTAGGCAGGTGGTGCTTCCCGCGGCGCCGCTGGCCGCCGCCACGGGCATCCACAGCCGCTCGTCGTGCAGGTCGCCCTGGGCGGCGAACTCCAACAGCCTCCGCGACCCCACTGACTGGAGCCGGGCCGGCTGGCCCGGAACGATGCTTCCCTTGGTTGCGTCCTGCACCCGAGCCAGGATTTCCTCGGCCCGCTGCCACGCCTGGGACTCCGTTTCCCCCAGAATGGGCCGCACCGAAAGGCTGAACCGGATGTCCCGGCCCAGTTCCCCGGCCCTGCTGCGGATGTCTGTCACCCTGTCCCGAATGGCGGCCCGGGGTTCGCCCCACAGGGCGAAGACGTCGGCCCGGCGGCTGCCCACGTCAAGGGCAATGTCCGACGCTCCGCCGAAGAAGAGGGGCAGGTGGGGCCGCTGGAAGCAATGTACCTGGCTGCTGGCGCCCTTCAGCCGGTAGAACTCGCCCTCGTAATCGAACGAGTCTGTGGCGGTCCAGGTCCGGCGGAGAATGTCCATGTACTCGTCGGTGCGACGGTAGCGGGCATCGTGGTCCAGGAAATCGCCGTCCCGCTCCTGCTCCACGTCGCTGCCGCCGGAGATGATGTGCAGGGCGATGCGGCCGCCGGTAAGCTGGTCCAGCGTGGCCGCCTTGCGCGCCGCCAGCGTGGGAGCCACGAAACCGGGCCGGTGGGCGATGAGGTAGCCCAGGCGGGATGTGTGAGCGGCGGCGTAACCGGCCACCTCGAAGCCGTCGGGCGTGCTGGAGGAGTAACCGGTCAGCACCATGTCAAATCCCGCGTCCTCGTGGACCCGGGCGAACTCCAGTATGTAGTCTCCGTCCACCCCGGCCGGCACCTCGGCGCCGGGGTTGATCCCGCCGCCGAACACGCTGAGGGTGGCGCCGGATGAAGCCGCCGCCTCACGGGCGACACCGATCATACCCACGATGCGGACCTGGCTGGTTGATTCGGTCATAGCTTGCAATTGCGGGGCAGGCTTCAATTCATTGGATGGCAGTATACACGAACGCCAGCTGATCTACCTCGCTTGTTATAGTTCACAGTCCCGGGGAATCTGCCGGCCCCAGTGGGGTCTTTCCGGCGAAAGCTGGAATCCTGTTGTTGTCCAGCGATTCTGTCCCGTTAAATGGAAAGCGAAAATGTCACCATGGTTAGTCGGCTGAGATGGTTAGTCGGCTGCGATCTGGACTTGGGCCAGGGCTTCGGCCTTGGCCCGCTCCTTGGCGCTGAGTAGT
>JAJEDS010000098.1 GCA_022821365.1 Dehalococcoidia bacterium
AACTACTCAGCGCCAAGGAGCGGGCCAAGGCCGAAGCCCTGGCCCAAGTCCAGATCGCAGCCGACTAACCATCTCAGCCGACTAACCATGGTGACATTTTCGCTTTCCATTTAACGGGACAGAATCGCTGGACAACAACACGAGAGGACTGCCAGCGCATCAGCGTGATTGACAGTGACTCTCGGAAAAAAAGGAACCCGTCAGGGCCACCCGCCCAATACAACGCCTAGGAGATGTTCTATCGGGTAGGCAACGGCGGGGAAATGACCAGTATATTGGTGTTGCGGTCAATTGCAGATTCCCTTTGGGCAAAAGCCTAAAGGAGTCTGCAAGTATGCCCAATCACCAAGCGTTCCCCATAGCTTGCCCCAATCGTGAATGTCGGCAAGAAATGCCGGAGGCCCTGTCTTGGATAAAAAGCAATAGCCGGTTTACTTGTCCCGAATGCAAAGCCCAAGTTACCTTTCGCAAGTCCCAATTTCTAGCGGATCTGCGGGCGATCGACCACTTCGACCTTCTTCTTCGTTGAATCGGGGTCAAACGGGAATGCAATCTCTTTTTTGCATATGCCGGGGGACATGGTACTGTGGAGACATGGCTATCCAGAGGTTGAAAGTCCGGATAATGGCCCGGCTTGGTATCATCCGGGTCTGCCCGCCTTTTCCCGGAAGGTATAGCCGGCGGGAGGCCAACAGCGCCAAAGAAAATTCACGGCATTTAACTCCACAGGCTCAGGCCACGACGAGCGTTGCATGGAACCTGGTGCGAAGGGAAGTGCTGGACTTGTGGAAAACGGTATCGGCGCAAGGGGAAATCCAGGAGGAACACCGGGTGCAAGCGTAGGCCTTCCGGGCAGCGATTCCTCAATGGGCGGTAATCTCGCCGCACATTTGGCAATGGACTCCGTTGGACCCGCGCAAATCCAGGAGAAAATCCAGGTAACCTTCCTCATTGGGGAACGCTTCATTAGACTGTTTCAGCGTATACTTTCCCTGTCCCTATTGCAGATTCGACAACCTGTATTGTCATGGGAGAGTCACCCGATTCTCCCCAGGGTTTCAGAAATGTCCCGGGCTGTTCCAGACCGAGTCAGTGATAAGAATGGCCGAAAGTCGCATCGCAAAACCCAAGGAGGACATGGCAATTTTGTGCTAGATTGATTCCACCAAATCGCCGGCCGCTACGTCGAAATGGGATAGCTGGGAGTTGTGAGGGGGAAATATGCGACCAGGTGTGCGCACGGGATTAACGCCGGTACGAAGATTTGCAGCTATTCTCATCATCTTGATGGGGTTTTCCGTTCCCATGGCTTCGCCTTTAACCGTTCACTCCCAGTCAAACTCCCCGCCTCTCTTTCCTTCGAGGACCTTCTTCCGAATCATCGAGGTAAACCCTGGCCCCGGCAACACGGTGGGAACTCCGGTGGTGGCGGGTGACCCGGACCGTGGAGACCAACTGACGTATTCCCTGTCGGGCCTGGACGAGAATCTCTTTGCCGTAGACAGGACGTCAGGTCAATTGACGGTCAGGGGATTCCCGGAAGACCAGGTGAGGACCAGGTTTTTCGTAATGGTTCGCGCCACCGATCCCGGCGGTCTCTTCGACACTGTCCCGGTAACGATAGACGTGACTGTCGGCGCCGAGGCAGGCGAGTTGGTCCTGTCGTCTCCCGATGTCCGGGTTGGAACTGATCTGAGCGCCACCCTGAATGACCCTGACGGCAGCCTGACCGTAGTCGCATGGAACTGGTCAAGCTCTCCGGACAAGGTGACCTGGACTGACATCACGAATGCCGATTCAGCCTCCTATCTACCAGAGGCAGTGGATTTGGGCAAGCACCTTCGGGTGAGGTCCACCTACGTAGACGGAAACGGAACTGTTAGGACGGTAGAGCTGGCAACCGGGCGAGTCATGGAGGCTGCTCCATTCAATAATCCACCGGAATTCCCCTTCTCTGAGTCGGGAGTACGCGGTGTGCGAAAAGCCATTCCGGTGGGGGAGCCCGTGGGGCAGCCGGTTTTGGCCAGCGATCTGGACAGAGACCTGCTCACCTACCGGCTCACCGGGGACGCATCCAGCTTCTTCGAAATCGGCCCACACACAGGCCAGTTGCAGGTGAAGGCTTCCATAGAATCGCTGCGGCAGAGCAGGTATTTTGGCGTGGTGAATGTCTTTGACGGCCGGGGCGGCGACGATTCAATTGGCGTTCGAATCGACGTGCTGGACCTGCTCCCAGCCGATAGCCCGGTGGCCGAATTGGAAGAAGCTGCAGAACAGGATCAGGAGCCAGCTGCGGCTTCACCCAGCGGCGCTCCCGCCGCCCCGCAACCCGCCAGCCAAGGAACAGGAGTTGCGGGAGTCCCCTCCCATCCGCCGGGCGGCGTTTCGACTACAGAGCAAATTCCCCAACCGACCGCAGTCTCAACCGGCAATTCAACGGAGCGCTCAACATCGGGCATAAACTCAATGCAGGCATCGTTAACTCCAGGGGGATACCAGGAAAAGGAAAGCGCCGCAAGAGAGCCGCAACTCTCGCCGGTTCCCGTTGGGGAACAGGAAGAATCAGCGGCGCCAATCGAATTGCCGGCGGCTCCCACGGCCCTGGAGGCGAGAATCGAGGGGATAAATGTTACGGAATCCGGTGAAGGCCAGAGCTCGGGCGGCCTGCCAACGCTGGCCCCGTTCCTCCCTTGGTGGTTAGGCTGGTTCCTTCTGGCGTTTGCCCTGGCGGGTGTGGCCCTAGTGGCGCTATTGGCATGGCGGCGATTCAACATGGAGACTGAGCCCAGGGTTGTTCTGCCCGACCCCTACGTAGGTCCCGAACGCCGGCTGGCTCCCCTGCCCATGCTTGTGTCATTTTCGGTGGACAAGAAGAAACCCACGGTGGAATCCGACTGAAGGGTTGCCCGAAAAGGTTGTCAGAGACGTTAAACACAGTTCCTCTCAACACGCCGATAGCTCTTTGAGGCAAATATCCGGAGGAGGGTCTCATCTTCCGTAATCAGAGATAAGGTCTACAGACAGATCCTGCTTGAACTATCCTGGAATGGCGAAATAGGACAATAAGCAGGACAAAGACAGAGCGCCAGGTTGCTTTTGCCCCCCTTCCTCACCACCGGGGCCGTAATTCCCAGTCGATTGGATCAACAGGTGATGGGAGCACCATGAGGGACCAGCGCATCCTACCCTCACACCCTAATGTCCCTGGTCAAGCATTATTGCCACTGCCTATTGCCTCATCGAAGAAGGTTACCGAAATCTCACCGTTCGAAGCCACTCTCAACCAGCACCAACTCTGGCATTAACTGTTTCGCCCAGGCGCTTTCATTGGTTGCGAAATGAACCGGTTTACTGGCCGTAATGCGCCGCCATTGCTGCACACTTCGCTGCAAGGTATGTAGGTGGCGCATTTCGAACCGGTCTGGATAAGCTGACTGTAGTTCATTTAGGAGGGTCACACCGCAAGCGTCCGGATCTTCCTGCAAAGAGCCCAGCACTTCGCACCAAAGGCCCTCAAAGAAATCAGGGCGGCCTCGCCAGGTGCGAGGTTACCTTACCTTCTTTGGTCGTGATGCTGCTTCTTCGTCCTGGCGCCATTGGTCGGTCAGCGTGGCCAGGAATCGTTCCGTACATTCACCGGTGGGCATTGCCCTTACTTCCTGAGACACTATGGCCTCTAACCGCGATTGGGTCTCCCCGTTGGAGTGCAACGGGGCCACTGGATCCAGTTGACCACGGCGCTCAACGTGATGCCCTGATATCAGCGCCAACCATCTCATGTTGCATGACTCGCTCGTAGTGGGTGGCCGGTAAGTTGTAGCGTTTGGTCACCACTGGACCTTTGCGGGACCTTTCCATCATCTAAACCGAGCGCTGGAAATAGTTCACGTACAACTGCATGGTCCCGTATGGGTGGGCTATGGTTTGTCCCGCCTCCGGCCCGAGAACCGCCCGTGGCCCAGAAATCGCCGGGGCACACCCCAATCTTCAACTTAAACCAAGCCTGGTCGTTCTTGCGGTAAGCCTGGGAACGGGAGAACTTGCTGCCCCGGTAGGCGGGGTACTGGGTGAGAATTTCGCTGAAGAACACACTTACCTAGTCCGAGTCGATGCCCAGAACAGGGAAGGTTAGCCGTTTAGCGATTGCTTCCTTTCCGGCAACCATCAAAGCCTGCACCCTGACCATAGGGATACCGCCTCAGTCCAGCCGTTGCACCCGCCGATAAACTGGTTTAATGGCCACCAGGCTGTAGACGAGGGACCCGCCCACGTTGTCCCCACAGCAAGCCACCAGAACAATTTCCAGGAAGCCCCAGGGAGGATCGTCCCTGTCGGCAAAGGTTCCAACGGGGATGTGTCGGCCCGTTTTAAGATTACGGCGGCTTTTGCGCCGACTGACCACCGTGGCACGCCTTGGTCTCAGTAGCCCGTCCAGCGTCGCCGCTGGCGGTCAAAGGAGGCTCCCCGACCTCGGGGTCCAGGCCGCAGTTATTATAAGTGGACTCCACCGGGTGTGGTTTAGCCGACGCCCAGGCCGGAAATGGTTAGACTGAAGGTGCCCGTTTCTCCGGTGCGGTAGGTGGTGGCCTCGATTGTGTAGGTCCCGGGGACAAGCGTTTCGTTGATGCGCGAATTCAGGTTTCTTCCCGACTCCACGTCGTCATTCTCG
Organism: Dehalococcoidia bacterium; assembly: GCA_022821365.1. Classification (GTDB taxonomy): domain Bacteria; phylum Chloroflexota; class Dehalococcoidia; order Lucifugimonadales; family UBA3495; genus Bin22. Next base: position 4,670 of record JAJEDS010000098.1, read on the forward strand.
TGCAGGAAGCCGCCGCTGCGGGCCTCTCCTTCCCGGAGAAACAGGTAGGTGTCCACGCTGGATTCCAGGTCTATGGCGACACCGCCGGTTTCCGTCAAGGTAAAGGTGTAGTACCTGGCGTAGCCCCGGCCCGCCACCGAAGACTGGCAACCTGCGGCCCAGGTGCCGTTGGTGACTCCATCGGCGTCGACGGTCTTTCCGCAGGAGTCCGTGCCGGGACCGGGTCCAGGGTCAGGACCCGCATCAGCGCCGCTCAGGCCGCTGACGGTGAGGATGAAACTGCCCGTCTCCCCCGCAGCGTAGGTGGTGGCCTCAATGGTGTAGGCACCCGCCGCCAGCGTGGCCACTATCTCGGACCTGGTTGTGTCCGGCGAGTCGTCATCCTGGTGCAGGAAGGCTCCGCTCCGGGCTTGCCCTTCCCGCAGGTAAAGGTAGGTATCGGCGTCGGTAGACTCCAGTTTGATGGTCACATCCGACTCCAGGGCCAGAGTGAAGGAGTAATAGCGGGCGTAGCCCCGACCCGACACCTGCGATTGGCAACCCGCCGCCCAGGTACCCAGAGTGTCACCATCGGCGGTCAAGGCTACGCCGCAGGAATCGGAGGCAGTCAGGTCGAACCCGGCAACTATATCGCCCGACACCCAACTGGGATAGGTCTGGTCTGCGTAAAGGCTCCCTATCTTGAATGTAATCGGTCCGAGGCTGCGGGATACCAGAAGAGTAAATCTACCACCTTCCCCTGCCGTCGTCGAACCTCTTTGCCTGTCTCCGTCCCAAGCAGTGATCGAAGTGCCCGGAACAACGGGCAGCCCGTCCGCCGAGGCCGTGCCTATGAAGACCTGGGGTGGTTCCTGGGGCCCAGTGAAAGGCCTCAAACCACTCACCCTAAGGGTAAAGCTGCCCGCCTGGCCAGGTTCGTAGGTAGTGGCTTCCAAAGTATAGGAACCCTCCGCCAGAGTCTCGTTGATCCGCGAGTTGAGGTTGCCCTGTTCCACGTCGTCGTTCTCGTACAGGAAGTCGCCGCTCCGGGCATTCCCCGCCCGCAAGTACAGATAGGTGTCTATGGTGGATTCCAGGTCGATGGTCACCTCCCCCTGTTCCGCCAGGGTGAAGGAGTAGTAGCGGGCGTGGCTGCCGTCGCGTTCCTCGGATTCGCAGCCTGGGGTCCAGTCGTCGGAAACCAGGCCGTCTGAGATGAGGACCTGGTTACATGTGCCTGGGATTATAGGCGTTCCCGTTACTACGAAGCCCGTGCTGGCCGAGGTGTCCCCCACTTGGACTTCAATTGTCTGGATACCGTCTTCAATGCCGGGGATTACGATTTCAAAGGAGAACATTCCGTTGCTGTCGGTGGCGGGACGCGGCCAAGGAGTCACTTCGATGGCCCCTACCGTCACAATGCGTACGGGATCATAGGCCTTGAAACCCTCGCCACTGAGGGTCGCATATGTACCGGGGGTGCCGCTGGTAGGGGCAACGCTGACGACGCCTTCCGGCACCTCGTGGTTAATTGTGTTCACTACGTACTCACCGTCATCATCCTGGAAGGATGCTTTCACCGTATTGGTGGACGGAATGTGCGCCGTGTGAGGGACTCGAATCTGCGCCTCGAACCGACCGCTGGCATCGGGCGCCGCAGCTACCCGAACGGTCCCGTCGGTGGTCTCGTATGCAATATCAATCACAACGCTGGAGCCTTCGTCATTCCTGCTGGGAAAGTTCTCACCGCGAATCACAGCCAAAGTTCCCACTCGGCCGGCTGGGGGAGTAATGGTTAGAATCCGTGCCGGAATTAGTACCTGCACATTGCCGGCGGTGCCGCTGGAGTCGGTTACCCGGATGTTTCCAATTCCCTCGGTCGTGGTTGCCCGGCTCAAAGGCAGGTTCACCGAAGTAGCCCAGTTGCCGCTGCTATCCACGCTAACGATGTTGCCGTTGTTAATTCGGTTATTGGGGATAGTCTCCTGGTTGATGGTAATTTCGGTGATTTCAGAGCCGGGGGTGAATCCGGTACCGACCAGACCCACCCGCTGGTTGGCCAACACCTGGCTTGGGGTAACCCGAATCTGTGTGGCAAAGGCAGGGTCCCTTGTATCGACGGGATCTGAGATGGTCATGGTCAGGGTGAAGCTTGCCGTCTCCCCGGCAGCGTAGGTGGTTGCCTCGATGGTGTAGAGCCCGGGGGCCAGGGTCTCGCTAATCCGGGAGTTCAGGTTGCCCTGCTCGACATCGTCGTTCTCGTGGATGGGAGGGCCGGAAGTGGCATCCCACCACCTCAGGTACAGGTAGGTGTCCACGCTGGACGTCAGGTCTATGGTGACACGGCTGCTTTCCGGCAGGGAGAAGAGGTAATAGCGGGCGTGGCTGCCGTCCCGTTCCTCGGAATCGCACCCTGGAGACCACCTGTCGGAGACCGAACCGGAGAACGATCCGTTGGAGGTGAGGAGCGCGAAGCACTCGCCGGGGGATGTGGGCGTCTCCGTTACCGTGAAGCCCGTGCTGGCTGAGGTTTCCCCCACCTGGACCTCAATAGTCTGGATGCCCGGATCCAGACCGGGGATGACGATTTCAAAAGAGAGCCTTCCATTGGCATCGGAGGAGGGACGCGGCGCGGGAGTCACTTCGATGGTCCCTATTGTAACACTGTCTACGGGCACAAAGGCCTTGAATCCCTCACCGCTGAGGGTCGCGATTGAACCAGGAAAGCCGCTGGTTGGGTTGACGCTAATGGCGCCCCCCGAAGCTGGTCGGGACTCCGTATTCTCGATCCCGCGAACCGTCAAGGTGAAACTGCCCGTTACTCCGGGGCTGTAGGTTGTGGCCTCGATGGTGTAGGTCCCCGACGCCAGGGTCTCGCTTATCCGTGAGTTGAGGTTGCCTTGCTCCACGTCGTCGTTCTCGTATAGGAACCCACCACTCCTGGCATCTCCAGGTCGTAGGTAAAGGTAGGGGTCCACGCTTGATTCCAGGTCGATGGTCACCATCGACCCTTGCCCCAGGGTGAAGGAGTAGAAGCGGGCGTAGCCCCGACTGGAGACTGATGATTGGCATTCCGAAGACCATTGCTCCATAGTCGCACCGCCGGCGTGCAATGAGTTGGCGCAAGTGTTGTTGCCGGGTTCGGGTGAGGCAGGAGACGTCCCGGGAAGAGGCGGCGCTGGTGGGGCAGGCGGGACCGGTGCAGGGGGAGGTGCGGGCGCCCCTGGCGGTACGGGAGGTGCGGGCGGAACTGGTGGAGCAGGCGGAACTGGAGCCACTGAAGTGGAGCAGGTAGGAAGGCCGAGGACACCGACGTCGGTATCCTGAATCTCTCGCCACCCCCTGGGAATGCACCCTTGGAAGGAATTGCCCGACAAATGGAGCACGGTCAAGTTGGAAAGGTTGCCCAGGGCTGGCGGAATCTCACCGAAAAAGGAGTTATTCTTCAGGAAGAGTCTCGTGAGATTGCTGAGATAGCCCAATTCCAAGGGGATACGGCCTGACAACTGAGTCTCGGTCAGATAAATGGACCGCAGGTTGGAAAGGTTGCCCAATTCCGGTGGAATCGGGCCGGTCATCCGGTTGTTGCCCAGGACTAGGTTGGACAGGTTGGACAGGTTGCCCAGTTCCGGCGGTATTTCACCGGTAAACAGCGGATTAAAGTTCAGGGTCAGACTTTCCAGGTTTTCAAGGTTCCCCAGTTCCGGCGGAATCGGACCGGCCAGTTGGTTCCAGCCGATCCCAAGGGCTCTGAGATTTTCCAGATTGGCCAGTTCCGTTGGGATCTGACCGGTTAACCGGTTGCCCCCAAGGAACAGGTGCCGCATGCTTTCGAGGTTGCCCAGTTCCGGCGGAATCTGGCCGGTCAACTGGTTGCCGCTGACCTGCATGTTCTGGAGGTTTCTGAGGTGGCCAAGTTCCCGAGGCATCTGCCCTGTAAACTGGTTGTCATTGAGGAATAAGTCACCGGTCAGACCGGTCAGATTGCCCAGTTCGGACGGTATTTGGCCGTCCAACTGGTTCCAGCCAATCCGTAGAGAGTAGAGGTCCTGGAGATTACCCAATTCCGAGGGTATCTCGCCCGTCAATTGGTTCGTGCTGAGGTCCAAGTATCTCAATCGGTCAAGGTTGGCCAGTTCCGGCGGTATCCTGCCCGTCAACTGGTTGCCATTTAGGTCGAGGTATTCCAGGTGGGACAGGTTTCCCAGTTGGGCTGGAATCTGGCCCATTAGGCCCAGACGCGACAGGTCCAATTCCACTACGCGTTGGGACGACCCTCTCAAATTGATTCCGGACCAGAGATTCATTGGCGTGTTGCCTGCCCAGTTCAACCCCAGGTGTGGCGCGACTGAATCCCTGAGGTGAAGGAGGGTAATGCAGTCGGATACCAGGTCCGGGTTGTTATCCGGGTCGGGGACGGCGTTTCCCGAGGCACAATCGGCTGCGGCGGGCCGGGGTGGGGGAACTACGGCATGTACCGGTGGGAGCTTGGCGAACCCGTAACCCCAGGCATTGTTGGGAACATCTCCCCGGGGTTCAGCAAAGTCCTTGAGGTATTGGGTGACCTGCCGCGGGGAAAGTTGCGGAAAGCGCTGGCGAACGAGGACGGCCATTCCGGCCACGTGGGGGGCCGCCTGGCTGGTTCCGCAGAAGCTATGAGCGGCGCCGTCCTGGCTTGGCCAGGCAACGTCCGCACAGTTTGCTCCGACAATTTCGGGCTTGACCCGGCCGTCGGGGGTGGAGCCACGGCTGCTGAATGACTCCACGGAAAATGCATCGCGCCAGTGGGCAGCGCCCACTGCCATCATGCCTTGGTTGGCGCTCTCGGCGGGGTTTGTGATACTTCGGGTGACCGTGCGATACCGGAAAGGGAACTGCACGACCGATGGGTCACGGCGGGGCATTACTTGAACCCAGGCAGGGGCGCTGCCGCTTACGTGTTCTACGACTACTTCATAGTAACCAAAAGCCGGCGCCTTTAGCCGCAACCATTCAAACGGGTCGTGACCGGGACCGCCCGACTGGCGGTCTTCGCTCATAGCGAGGGTTTGCCCGGTGCCGGAATCTCGGATATACAGATCCAGGTCCGTGCTGGCGGTACCCCAACTATCGTCCCACCGCAACTGGACGTCAACGTATTCCCCCGGCCAAAGTTGAACCTCATTGCTAATGTCGGCGCCGCCAAAGATGAGAAATCCGTCGCTATCGGTTTGTGGGTTGAAATTGAACCACGTTTCCGCCGCACTGTTTCCTGCCGAGTTAGTCCACACGGCGCCCCCGTTGACTGCCCGGTCGACGGAGTTCAATGGGCTGTAACTGTACGGGGATGTGCCGTCCCCGGGCTCGTCAAAGAACCATGATGCAGAGTGGTTGATGACGGAGACACCTTGAGAGACCATCCAGTCGGCGCTGGACTGAAGGTCCGCCGGAGTTTGCGGGTTTGCGATGTAAAGGGAAGCGCGAGGGGCGAGGTCCATGGCTGATTGGGCGACTAGCGTACCGTGGTCGGTGGTTTTTTCGCAGTCTGTAAGGACGCTGGTATATTGGCCGATGTCGCCGTAACACCTGCCCACCACGGTGGAAGGCAACTCGGAGCCCATGAGGCCAGTGAATCCCTCGAATCCAGGGTCGATAATACCCAGCTTAACTCCCTGACCGAAGTAGCCACCCCGGTTCCAGGCAGGAGCGCCGTGGACGGCGGCGCCCTGACTCTGCACATTGCCAAATGAAGGCCGGGGCGGGATGATCTCCCGTAACCTTATAACACCCGGCTGCTCCGAAACCGCCCCCAACAGGGTCAGGGGCACGTAGGCTTCAATGTAGTCCTCGCCCACGTTGCGAGGATCGCCCCCGTTTTTCCTGAGGAACGATACCACTTCGGCCACGTTGGCGGACAGGTGGATGGTCACCGCAACCGATCCTTCACTGTGGATCGCTGCTCCCTCGGCGGCCATCCGAGCGGACACTCTTCCCAACCTCACCTGGTCCATTAGTTGGTTCAGGCGGGACCCCAAGTTGGGGAACCGCTGCTCTTGCTTCCCGGGTACGGCGGAAACATCGTCCTCACCATCGGCTTCCACACCGGGAAGGGTAACCGCTAGAGAAATAGCCAGATACAACAGAGTGATGATGGCCAGGATTCTGCAACTGATTAACGTCCTCTGGAGCGTTGGGTTCTTGCGTCCCATGCTTTGACGTCCTGTCGTTCCTTCAGTCATAACTTCGCACTTGGCTACTCCTGGCCGCTCATTCTCAAACCGACGACAGTTAAAGTGAAACTACTTGTTGGGCCTGCATCGTACCTCGTTGCTTCTATGGTATAAGTTCATGCTGCCAAGGTCTCACTATCTCTTGCCGGGACTCTTGAGCCGCTACACTTACAGGGCATTGAGCTGCCTTGGGGCCCGGTAAACAGATAGATATCAGGTTCTGGCCCTTTGGTCAATCACCTTGTAGTCCATAGCTGTGCCTCGCAATTAGGCGTCTCCATGCCCCCTGACCAACTGCCGGGAGTGTACGGATGTTCTTGAAAGAATGTCCTGATGACCCTGATTTTCTTGTTGATGTTCTACAATGTCCTGGTTGGTGGTCCCTGATTTTTAACCCATCTACCGGCCCACAGGTCGGCGCAGCACCAGAAAAATCTTGGAGGTAGGGCAACCTGCCTATCGGTCTTGTTTAACCCTCTATGGCCTTTCCTGCCACCCTTTACGACAAGAAGCAGGAAGCTCGGAAAGGTTCACGCCGGGGGCGTAGTGGGAGTCGAGACACTCACCGACGGAGGTAGTTAAACTCCGAAGCCAATAGGATCCAATCGCAAGGACAATGGTCCGCCAGGGCCTCGTTAAAGACGGAAATAGACAGCCTGAACAGATCAACTCACATCAATAGTCTGAACGGTCTATTTCTCCCTTACAGTCGGCTTGCTGAGGGGCCAGGCGGGGTCGTTGGTTGGGCCTATGCCTTGCCGCCAACAAGGCTTATATTAGAATTGACGCATTAGTTGAATCTAAATCACACACCTTTCATACGCATGGTGGTGTACCGTTCTCTTGTTTCCCTTGGCTAATACTATAGTCGCAGATCAAGGGCTCCAACTTTGCCACAAGGGTTGAGATAATGGTGCGGGCTTGGATTACACATCATGCACAAAGCTGAAGCCACCTCTGTCTCCGCTTTGGCAGCGGGGAATTCGGAGAGTTGCGGCTGTAGTACTGGCAGTCCAAGCTCCTTTTATCTCATCCCTGCACAAGTCAACCAAGCATGAGAGCGCGGCCGATGTTGCCCTTGAAAGTTGCCCTCGCTATTTCCGCAACCTCCTCAGTATTAGGGTGTTCTTCCGCATCCGTAGCCGAATCGCCGCTGTCCCCCACCGCCAACAGCACTCTCGACGGCGAGCCTCTGATTTCATCCAGTATCCATGCAATTCGTGAAAGAGAGACCGCTGTTACAGTTTCTCATCCTACCTCGGCCACGCTCTACTCGACACGGACCCCCATGAGGCCCCCGACGCAGACTTCTACGGCTGGTCCCCCACCAACGACAGTGGCTGCACCTTCGCCCACGCCGGAAAACAATACCGGGGCAGAAGCTCCGGTCCATGACGTTCAAGTAGCTGCCGCTGCGGATGTGCCGTCCCAAAGCCGCGTCCACGGAGTTGGCGACGGGCTATCCGGGGCAGTGGCTCCCCCAGCCGAAGGCGGGACGCAGAAATCCGACTTCGGCGCGAGCGGACAAGGCACTGAAAATGATTTATACGCGAAGGCTCTCCCTGATAAGGGATCGATGAAATACCGCAACCTGGGTTCCCACCTAAATGGGCTGTTAAACAGCGTCGAGGAGGGGCTGAACACGGCTGAAGAAGCCGCGGAGGGCACTGCAATATACAAGGGCGGATCCATCGCGGTGACTATCCATCTGTCCAGCCATGTTAGCGAAGTTGTCTTGTTCTTGGAAAAGAACGGGGGCAACCCGCGCAATGTGGGCGAGGACTACATCGAAGCCTACGTGCCGGTTATCATGCTGGGGCCGGTTTCCGAGCGGCCCGGCGTCATCCGGGTGCGGGAGATAGTTCCGCCGCAGGCGGACCGGGCAATGCTGCCGGTATCGCCGCCCTGAGTCTGAATAGTAATTGCTCGGTTGTTTCCCACAGTAACGCCTGAGCAACCTGCCCCTCCGAAATTTCAACGTATCAACGGAGGCACACATGCCCTACAGTAAGTATCCAGGTCTTTTGGCGATGCTAGTGCTGGCCACTTTGATGGTATTCGTAGTGACCACCATTCCGGGCGTTTCCGCCGATGGCGATGATGGCATTCCCGCTCCGCCAGCCAAGGAGGCGCTGATCTACCCCAACCTGGGTTCCCACCTGAGCGACCTGGTTGAAGCCTACGAGCAGGGCAGCGCCTCCCAGAGTGAAAGCGCAGAACAGGCCGCCATCAGCCAGGGCGGGTCCGTGGCCGTTACCATCCACCTGACCTCCAACGTTTCGGAGGTGGTGCAGTTCCTCCAGGGCCACGGCGGCGACCCCCCGCAACATAGGCGAGGACTATATTGAGGCTTACGTTCCCGTGTCCCTGCTGGGGGCGGTTTCGGAGCAGCCGGGCGTTATCAGGGTGCGGGAAATAGTGCCGCCAGAGGATTCCTATGGGCCCATCACCAGCCAGGGTGTGCAAGCACATGCGGCCACGGCCTGGCACCAGGCAGGGTTTAGTGGACAGGGTATAAAGGTTGGGGTGATCGACTCGTATTTTGGCTTCAGGGGATTTAGCGATCTCATAGGCTCCGAGGTGCCGCCACCTGCGGGAATCCTGTGCTATCCGGAAATTGGTCGTCCCAGCGACCACCTGGCCGCCTGCGCAAGCGATGAGGACGGCTCCGTCCACGGCACGGCGGTAGCCGAGGCCGTCATGGATATTGCACCTGAGGCATCCCTGTACTTAGCCAGTCCTTTATCACATGCAGACAACATAGAGGCTGTGGATTGGATGGTTTCCCAGGGCGTGTCCGTAATCGTCCGGTCAGAAAGTTCCGGCTTTGATGGACCCGGTAATGGTACCTCCCCTTTCAGCGACAGTCCGCTAAGAGCTGTGGACCGTGCGGTGGATGGCGGAATAATCTGGGTAAATTCCGCAGGCAATTATGCCCAAAGTGCCTGGTATGGAGTGTTGATGTTCTACGATTAAGTCACCAGCTAACTGGTCAGCGAAAATGTCACCCTTATGAAGGAAGTGACATTGAAACAGCGAGAACAGGCAAGAATTCAGGTACTCAACACCGTGCTGGAACACCACCTTTCCATCGC
>JAJEDS010000160.1 GCA_022821365.1 Dehalococcoidia bacterium
ACACTCTAAACCAACACTACGATCATAAAATAACAAAGGGAGCATCGTCACCCAACAGGCTGCTGTCGTAGGTGAAGCCGTGGGAAGCAAGCAAGTCAACCGACACTTCGCTCAGTTCCCAACTGGGCGACCGGTAGCCGGTGGGGGCCTGCCCGGTAATGCCCTTCAGGATATCTATGCCCTTTTCGAGAATCTCGGTTTCCTGTTCCGGGTCGAGGTAACCCGGGGGCTCGTGCATGTAACCGTGGTGGCCGACTTCGTGGCCGCGGTTGGCGATGTCTTCCACCAGTTCGACGTGGGTTTCCGCCACGTAGCCGGGTACGTAGAAGCTGGCCTTTATTCCATACTTGTCCAGCAAGTCCAGGATCCGGGGCGCAGCCACGGAGGGGCCGTACTCGGCCATGGACATGAGGCTGGGGAACTTGGCGAAATTCGCGTCGCGCCAAAGCCATGAAGAAACGCCGTCGACATCGAAAGTGAGCATCGCCACGCACTGGGTTTCGGCGGGCCAGATTCCGGACATGTGGGCGCCTCCATAGTCTTATTTGCGGGTTGATGTGAGGGGACAAGTTCGCAGGGAAGCTATCACAAGATTGACTTGCCCTTCACCTGAATCCCAACCTTCTCCAGTCAAGAGGAATGGGGTCTTGCTGCAGGGCTATCGCACTTAAATTAGCTCGTCCGGTTCAGTTACTCTTGTGCCAACGAACTTCTCACCACAGAGGCACGGAGAACGCGGAGTTGCACGGAGAATCTTTGCGCTCCTCTACGTAGTCTGCGTCTCCGTGGTTAAGGGACGTCTCCAATTGCGATAGCCCTGGGTCTTGCTATTTTACCTTCCCCTTGAGGGGCGAATCGGCTTTGCGAAGGCACCTTATTCGCCAGAGCCGAAGTCAGCCGACCGGGGCCGGAATTATGTCGAATCCGGTATAGGGGCGCAGCACTTCGGGGATGATTACCGAGCCGTCGGCTTGCTGGTTGTTTTCCAGGATGGCGATGATTACGCGGGGCAGGGCCAGGCCGGAACCGTTAAGGGTGTGAACGAACTCGGGCCGGGAGCCGGCGGCAGGGCGGTAACGGATGTTGGAACGCCGGGCTTGGAAGTCGGTGCAGTTGGAACATGAACTGGCTTCCAGCCATTCCTCGCACCCGGCGGACCAGATTTCGATGTCGAAGGTCTTGGCCGAAGGGAAAGAGATGTCCCCGGTACAAAGTTGCAGGACACGGTAGGCCAGGCCCAGCCGCTGGCAGATGTCCTCGGCATCTGCCAGGAGACGGTCCAGTTCATCGTCGGACGTGGCCGGTTCGACAAACTTGTACATTTCTACCTTGTTGAACTGGTGTACACGCTTTATGCCACGGGTGTCCCGGCCCGCCGCCGTCTTTTCCCGGCGGAAACAGGGAGTCTGGGCAACGTAGTACCGGGGCAGGGACCCGGGCGGCAGGATTTCGTCCCGGTACAGGTTGGTGATGGGGACTTCGGCGGTGGGTATAAGCCACAGGTCGTCCTCTTCGTCCCAATACAGGTTGTCGGCGAACTTGGGCAGGTTGCCTGAGCCTTCCATAATTTCCCGACGCACCAGGATGGGGAGCATCAACTCGGTGTAGCCGTGTTCCCGGCTGTGCAGGTCCAGCATCCAGGCGATGGTGGCGCGTTCCAGCTTGGCGCCGTAGCCGGACATGGTGTAGAACCGGCTTCCCGAAAGCTTTACGCCGCGCTGGAAGTCGATTATGCCCAGTTCCTCTGCCAGGTCCCAGTGGGGCTTGGCGGGAAAATCGAGGGTCTTGGGCTCGCCCCACTGGCGAATTACTATGTTCTCCTCTTCGCTGTGGCCCCGGGGAACGTCCTCGCGGGGCAGGTTGGGCAGCTCCAGCAGAATTGAATGGATGCGCTCGTCCAGAGCTTTTGTTTCCTGTTCGAAGACGTCAATTTCGCGGCCTACTTCTCGCATTTCACGAACCACGTCTTCGGGGGCTTCTTCGCCCCGGGCACGCAGCTGCCCGATAGCCCGACTGGCTTGGTTGCGCCGGGAGCGGAGTTCGTCGCCCCGGCTGATGGCCTGACGCCTTTGGCTGTCGAGGGCCAGCAGTTCGTCCAGCGGCCCCTCTTCCCCTCGAGTGGCAAGAGCCTGGCGGACAAATTCCGGGTCGCGTCGTATCTGTTCAATGGAAAGCATAAGGCAGTTCTTCAGTCATTTAAGGTAAAAGTGTAACAGCTTTATGTAATGTAGAAGGAGTTTAACTGCTTCCAGTCGTCGGAGCATTTATATAAACATGTCGCTCGAAATTGGGTCTGGAAGGCGCATGGAAGGGACTACTTCGGCATTATTCGGAGTCAGGGTCAAAGTCTCCTCTTTCCTCCCGCCTTACCCGCATCTGGGGAAACAGCAATACGTCCCTGATGGTGGATTGGCCCGTAATCAGCATGACCAGCCGGTCTATGCCGATGCCGAGGCCGCCGGTGGGGGGCATGCCGTATTCCAGGGCAGTGAGAAAGTCCTCGTCCAGGCGGTCGACCTCTTCGTCATGGTAAGCCTGACGGATGTGTTCCTGGGCTTCGAAGCGCTCCCGCTGGACGGCCGGGTCGTTGAGCTCGGTATAGGAGTTGGCGATTTCCATGCCGGCGGCGAAGGCTTCGAAACGCTCAACGTAACCGGGCATGCCGGGCTTGGCCTTGGCCAAAGGCGACATTACTTCCGGGTAGTCCAGTATGAAGGTGGGCTGAACCAGGTGGGGTTCGACGTAAGTGGAAAGCAGCTTGTCCAGCACCCGTCCCCGGCTTTCGCGGGCCCCGGTGTCGATTTCCACGCCGCGTTCCAGGGCAACCTTGACCAGGGAAGCATCGTCGGGGTGTTGGTCAACGTCAATCCCACTGCGGCGGTGCAGTTCTTCTTTGAAACTCACCCGGTTCCAGGGGGGAGTGAAGTCAATGATGTCCTCACCGTAAGGTATCTGCATTGAGCCGCGAACTTCCCGGGCCACGGTGGAGATCATGGCCTCAACCATGTCCATGACGTCGTTATAGTCGGCATAGGCTTCGTAACTTTCCAGCAATGAGAACTCGGGGTTGTGGTCCTGGTCTATACCCTCGTTGCGGAAAACCCGGCCCAGTTCATAGACCTTGTCGAATCCGCCTACGATCAGGCGCTTGAGGTATAGCTCGGTGGCAATGCGCAGGTAGAGCCGCTGGTCCAGGGCGTTGTGGTGGGTGTCAAAGGGACGGGCGTGAGCCCCGGCGGCAACAGGCACAAGGATGGGCGTGTCCACTTCGAGGAAACCGCGGTCGTCAAGAAAGCGGCGGATGCCGTTGATAACCCTGCTGCGCTGGGTGAAGGCGGACATTATCTCCGGGTCCGAGATCAAATCCAGGTAGCGCTGGCGGTATCGTATTTCTACGTCGCGCAGGCCGTGAAACTTCTCGGGGAGGGGCCTCATTCCCTTGGCCAGGACAGTTACCTGCCGGGCTTCTATAGTAACTTCGCCGGTGCGAGTGCGGAGCATAGTGCCGGAAACGCCGATGAAGTCCCCCAGGTCCAGGTCGCGCAATAGTTCGTATTGATCGCCAAGGACGTTCTGGCGGAACATGGCCTGGACCGAGCCGGAACCGTCGCGAATGTCCAGAAAGGCGGCGCGGCCCATCACCCGCATGGAGACGACGCGACCGGCAAGGGAATGTTGGGGGGGCGGAGTTTCCTCCCCTGCACCTTCTCCGGCATTCGGTTCCCACTGCTCGAATTCCGCTACTGCCGAGGCGTTGCCGGCGGACCGCCGGTAGCGGGGAGGGTAGGGGTCTATTCCCCTTTCCCGCAGGCGTTCCAGCTTGGCGATTCGGCTTCCAATAAGGGCGTCTTCTCTGTCCTGCATGGGCAACAGTTTACAACCTGCGGTGTCGGAAATGAAGAGTTGCCTGTCCGGGCTGCTCTTAACGATGTCGTAGTCAAGTGTTACGAATCGGTTTCAATTTTCCTCCAGGAGACGAAAAAGTTTACAAATGGGTAAAACGATCGTTACATCCAGGCAATATCCGGGTGGGAGTACCGGAATAGTATATGGGCAGCAACAAAAAGGAGGCTGAGTTTCTAATTATGCTAGCAGCCTGTCCGGGGAATATCCTCA
>JAJEDS010000378.1 GCA_022821365.1 Dehalococcoidia bacterium
ACAAACCTGTAATAATAGGTGACATAGAGATTCCTTGTTATGTGTTGGAAGATGAGACTCGCGTGGTATCGTCGACGGGGATGCAAGAAAGCATCGGTGTTTCCAGAAAGGGATTGGTCAAGGACTCATACGGCAACTTGATACCTCGGTTCGCAATGTCTAGGGCTATCTACCCGTTGCTTACTGAGGAGCTTAAGAGGAGCTTTTCGAGTCGCATCCACTTCATATCGCCGACTGGTGGAGTTACATACGGGTATCCTGCAACTATTTTGGCAGACATTTGTGACGTTGTACTTTTGGCGAGACAGGCAGGGACTCTTAATGCACAGCAAGAGACCTTAGCTCACCGATGTGAGGTCTTAGTCCGAGGTTTTGCTCGAATTGGCATCATAGCCCTTGTAGATGAAGCAACTGGTTATCAACGAATTCGCGAAGAACGAGCGCTCGCGACGATTCTAGAAAAATACATAGCGAAAGAATTGCAGCCTTGGACTAAGACGTTCGAGTTCGAGTTCTATGGTCAGATATTTCGCCTTAAGGGATGGCCTGGACCAGATGGCGTAAGGCGCCCAGGGATAATAGGACGATACACTAACGACATTGTGTACGAACGGTTAGCTCCTGGAGTAATGGATGAACTCAGGCAAAAGAACCCTCCACTCCCGAGTGGGAGGAGAAAAACCCGGCATCATCAATGGTTTACACCCGATTATGGGCATCCCAAACTAAAGGAACATTTGGCGGCTGTAACGGCTCTAATGAGGGCGTCTCCCAATTGGAATGCCTTTCAAAGGAGCCTCCAGAGGGCCTTTCCAAAGCCGGGAGAGACAACTCCAATGGCAATTGAGGAGTTATAGTGGGCGTCGTGTTTCGACGACACAAAATCAAGCTGTAAATCTAAGGGGCGGGTTTCAACCCGCCCCGAATTTTGTCCTGTCGCTGAACTCGGTCGGCCCTACCTACTCCCCATCCCTCTCCCCCATTGCCTCCAGCACTGCCCCGGGGCTGATGGGCAGCTTGCGTACCCGCGCGCCGGTGGCGTGGTACACCGCGTTGGCCACTGCGGCCAGCGGCGGAATGATGGGGCCTTCTCCCACGCCCCGCAGGCCAAAGGGGTGGCGCGGGTTGGGCACCTCGATGATCACCGCATCGATCATCGGCATGTCCAGGGTGGTGGGCATTCGGTAATCCAGGAAGCTGGAGTTGGCCATAGTGCCGTCGGGAGTGTAGTAATACTCCTCGTTCAGCGCCCAGCCGATGCCCTGCACCGTGGCCCCCTGGATCTGGCCTTCCACGAAGCTGGGATGCACCGCCTGGCCGGCATCCAGGAAGGCGGTGAAGCGTAGAATGTCCACCTTGCCCGTGTCGGGGTCAACCTCTACGTCAACGATGTTTCCGGCGAATATGGGACCAACCCCGGTGGAGGCGGCGGAAGATGAGGCCGTTACCGGCCCGCCGGTACGCATCAACCGCCCGGCCAGTTCCTTGAAGGTCAGGCGGTCCTCCGTCTTCGTGCAGACGAATGCGCCGTCGTGGAATTCCACGTCCTCGTCCTCTACCTCCCACAGCAGGGCCGCCCGGTGCCTCATCTTGTCCTTGACTTCTTCCGCGGCGGCTATGGCGGCCAGGCCCGTATCGAAGGCTGTGCGGCTGCCGCCGGTGTTGGCGGTATAACCCACGCTGTCGGTATCTCCCACCGACGGATTCACATCCTCGGAGGAAATGCCCAGCACCTCGGCCGCCTGCATGGCAATGGCTGTCCGGGTTCCGCCAATATCCACCGACCCGGTGATCAGGTTGATGGTGCCGTTGTTGTTGACGTTGATGGTGGCCGACGAGGTCTGGCCACCCTGCGCCCGGAAGGCCACTGCCACGCCTCGGCCCCGGTTGGGACCGCCCAGGGGGGCGTTGTAGTGCGGGTGGTTCTTCATGGCTTCTTCCAGTTCAATGCACCCGAATACCGAGTGTGGCACCCCGTTGGGCATCCGGTCGCCTTCCTTGACCGCGTTCCTCAGGCGCAGATCCATCGGGTCCATGCCCAGCTCGTCCGCCAGTTCGTCAATGGCGCATTCGACACTGAATGCGGCCTGCGGCTGGCCCGGAGCGCGGTACGACTGGGCTTTCTGCTTGTTGCAGACCACGTCGTACCCGTCCACCAGGACGTGCTCGATGTTGTAGGAGCCGAAACTGGTGATTGCGCCGCCGCCCACCGGAGAGCCGGGGAATGCGCCGGCTTCGTACACCATGTAGACCTGGCCCGCGGTGATCTTGCCGTCCCGCTTGGCCCCGATCTTGACTCGCATGAAGGTCGCCGAGGCCGGGCCGCTGCCCACGAAAACCTCGGTGCGGCTCATGGCTATCTTGACGGGCCGGCCGGCTTTCTTGGCCAGGACTGCCGTTACCGGGGCCAGGTAGGTAACACCCTTGGCGCCGAACCCGCCGCCAATTTCCATTGGTATGACCTTCACCATGGATTCTGGCATGCCCAGGATGGCGGCGGTGGTGTTTCGCACGGCAAAGGCCCCCTGGGTGCTGGTCCACACGGTCAGGCGGCCGTCGGTGGACCACTGGGACGTGGCGACGTGGGGCTCAATATAGCCCTGGTGTACCGTCTGGGTTTCGTACTCCCGTTCGACGATTACGTCGGCCTCGGCGAAACCCACTTCCACGTCGCCCAGCTTGTGCTGCAAATGACCGGCTATGTTGCTGCGCTCGCCGGTATCGTCTCCCGGGCCGAACCGTTCCACGCGGAAACGGGTAGTCATGTCGTCGTGGAGGAGGGGCGCGTCCTCTTTCAGCGCGTCGTGGAGGTCTAGCACCACCGGCAGCACCTCGTACTCCACCTCAATCAGGTCCAGCGCCTGTTCGGCCACGTGGGGATTGGTGGCGGCCACCGCGGCCACGGCATGGCCCCGGTAAAGCGCCTTGCTGTTAGCCAGGATGTTCTCTGCGATAATGCGCGGGTTCTGGTTGGCGTTTTCGTAATCAATGTTGGGCCGCTGTTGGACAATGGGAAAGTCCTTGGCGGTGGCCACGGCCATGACCCCCGGCAGCGCCTCGGCCTTGCTGGTGTCGATACTGAGAATTCGCGCGTGGGCGTGGGGACTCCGCAGCACCTTGCCGTGAAGCATATTGGGCAGGTTCAGGTCGGCCCCGAATCGGGCAGCGCCCGTTACCTTGTCAAAACCGTCGTGGCGCGCGGGTCGGGTGCCCACCACGTTGTACCTGTTTTCGGCGGTGGTCGTCATACAAAACCTCCTCTGCCTGACTGGGCTGAAAGAAAGCCGGGTATAGCTGTATAGCTGCAAGGGTTGGCTGGCCCTAGTCTAGGCACTGTGCCGGGAGGTGTCAAACGGGCGCCGGAACCGTGGCACGCCCAAATCTGCGCGCCAGGTCAGCCATTAATCTATTCGGCTGTGGTAAATTATGGCGATGGACGTAATCTTCGACCGGGGAGTCTACCTCCCCGAGCTGGACCTGTGGCTGGATTCGCTTCGCAAGAAGGAATTCGGCCTTATCTCTCACGCCCACTCCGACCATACGGCCCGCCATGTACAGCCGGTTCTCACTCCCAACACGCGCCTGCTTCTTTCCGATTACCTGAAGCGGTCTAATCCCGTCACCCTGGAATACGGGGAGCCGCTGGACCGGGGCGACTACACTCTGACCCTGTACCCGGCGGGTCACTGCCTGGGTTCGGCCCAGGCCCTTATCACCAGCAAAGCCACCGGCGAGCGTTTGCTCTACACGGGGGACTTCAAGGCGCGTCCCAGCCCCATCAATGAACCCCTGGAGCCTGTGGAGTGCGACACCTTGGTGATTGAGTCCACCTACGGGAAACCTGAGTACGTTTTCCCCTCCGAGGAGACGGTGCTGGAGACTGCCTACCAGACCCTTCGGATGTGGCTGTCCAGGGGAGAACGCCCCGTCGTGCAGGGCTGGCGGCTCGGCAAGGCCCAGGAAATCATGCATTACCTGCTGGCCCAAGGGTTCGAGTTGGTGGTGGAAGAAGGTATTTTCCAGGTGGCGGAGGCGTACCAGGAAGCGGGGGTCGAATTCCCCGGCCGGTTTTCCTGCCTTAACGGCCACTGGGCCGAAGGCCAGGTGCTGGTATGTCCTCCCGGCTTCCGTAAGTCTTACGAAATGAACCTGGCCCTGGGCAAGCGGTACATGGAACTGACCGGCTGGGCCTCCGGTAAGGGTGGCCGGCGCTGGGGCCGCCGGGGCGATGCCAGCCTGGCCTACAGCGACCACGCCGATTTCAATGACCTGGTCAGCTATGTCCAACGGGTGAACCCGCAAAGGGTCTACACCGTCAACGGCTTCCCCGACCTGGCCGCCCATTTGAGGAGTCTGGGCTACCCGGCCGTACACCTGGACCGCAAAAACGGGCAAGGGGACAATGGCGGGTTTCAGATGAAGCTGGTTTAGGGGGGAGTGGAAGCTGAGAGTTTCGCTATTGCGCCTGAAGTTCGGCTGGAAACTCTTTCGCCACTGCGGTGTTTTCGTTGTGCGGCCAAAGTAATTTCAACGGGATTTCCAAGCGTTTGTGAAGCCTTACGGCCATAGTAAGAGTTATAGGTTGCTCTCCAGAAAGGACCTTTAGAACCTCGGCGCTGCTGCCAATGCAAGAAATCAGGTCCTCCGGCTCATATCCGGCTTGCTCCATCATGAACTTGATAGTTTCTACGGGTTCAGGCATTTCGCTGGGGAAATTAGCAGACTCATAGGTCCTGACTTGGGCCACAAGGTCTTCCAGCTCTTTTTCCTCTGGAGCGCCTTCCCCAACAAAGAAGATTTCCTCGATTCGAGCCAGTGCCCTTTCGAGGTCAGCTTCACTTCGTATGTACTGTAATTCGGTCATATCCCCACTGTTGAAACGTCAACCCGATCATATTCGGAATGGGTCCCTATCCACTTGATATAAACCAGGCGTTTACGATAATTAACCCACACGACCAACCGATAGTCGTTCCCCTTAATGTTGAATACAACTCGGTTATCAGCGACGAAGCTGGCGGTTCTATAGATGCTTCTTATCTGTGACGGAGAATCCCATTCCTGTGATTCTACCAGCGTGGCCCAGGTCAACAACGGTTGTTTGGCGTCTGGGTGGTGGAGCCAAAACTCCCGGAGCGCCCTTTCAGATATGTTTCTCTATGGACTATGTGCTCACTTAAACAAAAGGAAAGGAGAGGCGCGCCACATACGCGCCTCTCCCAAATCACTGAACTAACGCCTACTTAATCCGGCGTGGTTCCCACGGCGGGCAGGGCCGCCTCCTCGTCAGCGGCCAGCATGCGGTTGACCGCGCTGAGGTAGGCCTTGGCGCTGGCGACGATGATGTCAGTGGAAGCGCCCCGACCGAAGAAGGTCCGGCCGTCGTTCTCAATCCGGATAGTTACCGTGCCGATGGCGTCCAGCCCTTCGCTGATGGACTGCACGTTGAAGTCCACCAGCTTGGCGTTGCAGCCAATCACCCGGTCGATGGCCTTGCAGGCCGCGTCCACCGGGCCGTTGCCGGTGGAGGCGTCGGACACCAGGTTGCCCTGGGCGTCGGACAGCCGCACCGTGGCAGTGGGGATGTCGTGGTCGCCGCTGGAAAACTGGATGTGCTCCAGGTTGTAGCTGATGGCCTCGAAGCTGCTCCGCTTCTCCTCGTCCATCAGGATCTCCAGGTCCCGGTCGGTTACCTCCCGCTTCTTGTCGGCCAGTTCCTTGAAGGACTCGAACACGTTGGAAACTTCTTCCCGGGACAGGCTGTAACCCAGGGCTTCCAGGCGGGCCTGCAGGCCGGCCCGGCCGCTGAGCTTGCCCAGCACCAGGCTGTTGCCGGGTACGCCAACGCGCTCGGGTTGCATGACTTCGTAGGTGGAACGGTCCTTCAGCACACCGTCCTGGTGGATGCCGGAGGCGTGGCGGAAAGCGTTCTCGCCCACCACCGCTTTGTTGGCCTGGACCGACATGCCGGTGATACGGCTGACCATGCGGCTGGTGGGATAAAGCTGCGTGGTATCCACGTTGATTTCAACGCCGAACAGGTCCTT
Source organism: Dehalococcoidia bacterium (assembly GCA_022821365.1). Classification (GTDB taxonomy): domain Bacteria; phylum Chloroflexota; class Dehalococcoidia; order Lucifugimonadales; family UBA3495; genus Bin22. The sequence continues at coordinate 6,048 of JAJEDS010000378.1, forward strand.
GCGGGTGTCCAGCCCCATGATTATCTCTTCCAGGGAGGCATTGCCGGCCCGCTCGCCGATGCCGTTGATGCAGCCCTCCACCTGGCGGGCGCCAGCTTCCACGGCGGCCAGGCTGTTGGACACGGCCAGGCCCAGGTCGTTGTGGCAGTGGACGCTGAGAGTAACCTTGTCCATGCCCGTAACCTTCTCCTGAACGTCCTTCAGCAGCCGTGCAAAGTCGGAGGGGATCGCATAGCCCACGGTGTCGGCAATGTTGATGGTCGTGGCGCCCGCACGGATCACAGCTTCCAGCATCTGGAACAGGTATTCCGGGTTGGTGCGGGTGGCGTCCATGGGCGAGAACTCCACGTCACTGCAATAGCCCTTGGCCCGCTCCACCATGGAAACGGCCATTTCGATAACCTCTTCCCGGTTCTTGCGAAGCTGGTGCAGCACGTGAATGTCCGACGAGGACAGGAATACGTGAATGCGGGGCGACTCGGCGTGCTGAACGGCGCCCCACGCCTGGTCCACGTCGTTGGGGTGGGCC
>JAJEDS010000266.1 GCA_022821365.1 Dehalococcoidia bacterium
AATATACAAGGGCGACATTGCTTTCCGCCTCAATTAAACAGCGAAGATTAATGCGCGATTGCCCTGAGTACCCTGCAGACTTGATTGAGGGGGAATTCCCTACTGGGCTATAATGTAGCGGTAAGGGCGTTTAAGCACTCATTTTGGCAGGCTGTTGTAGCCTGCCCCATGTTCAGGGTGACGAGGAATGGCGCAGACTGACTATTACGAGGTCCTGGGGGTTTCGCGGGGGGACGGGGAGGAGGAGATACGGCGGGCCTTTCGGAAGAAGGCGATGGAGTATCACCCGGACCGGAACAAAGAACCGGACGCAGAAGAGAAATTCAAGGAGATCAACGAAGCCTACCAGGTACTGAGCGACGCCGGCAAGCGGGCGCAGTACGACCGGTTCGGGCACGCCGGGGTGAACGGGGCCGGGGCCGGAGGTGGGTACGACCGGCCCTTTGACGGATTCGACGTCTTTGGGGGATTCGGGGACATATTCGACTCCTTCTTCGGGGAAGCAGGGGGCCGTCGCAGCCGGGGGCCGCAAAGGGGGAGCGACCTGCAGCAGCGGGTAACACTGGCCTTCGAAGACGCGGCATTTGGCATAGAACGGGAAATCGACGTCTCCAGGGTCGAAATTTGCCACGAATGCTCCGGCGCCGGGAACGAACCGGGCACGGCGATAAACACCTGCGGCACCTGCGGGGGGAACGGACAGGTGCGGCGGACCCAGCGCAGCGTATTCGGCCAATTCGCCCAGGTAACCGGCTGTCCCACCTGCCAGGGCAAAGGCACCACCATCGAGCGTCCCTGCGTGGTCTGCCGGGGCGCGGGCATGGAGAGGCGCAACCGGAAGACAGCGGTAAACATCCCCGCCGGCATCCAGGACGGGATGCAGGTGCGCCTCACCGGCGAAGGCAACGCGGGGGCCAACGGCGGGCCGCCGGGGAACCTGTACATCCTGGTGGACGTAAAGCCCCACAAGGTCTTTGAACGCGACCAGTTCGACCTGCTGTACACCCTGCCCATCAACATGGCCGAAGCCGCGCTGGGAGTCGAGAAAGAGGTCCCCACTCTGGAAGGTGAGGCAACCACCCTGAAAATTCCGCAGGGAACCCAGCACGGCGCCGAATTCCGGGTGCGGGGCCGGGGCATCAGCCACATCAACAACGGGCGCAAGGGCGACCTGCGGGTATTCGTGGACGTGCAAGTGCCCGGCAAACTCAGCGGCAAGCAGCGGAAACTGCTGGAGGAACTGGCCCGTTCTCTCGATCCCAACTACAGGAAGACAGTCGAAATGGAATCCGACGACAACGATGTGGTCGGCGAGGACCTGGACGCGCAGGAGCAAATGCTTGCGGACGAAGACAACGAAGATCACCTCGACGGCAAATCGGACAAGGAAAAGGGGTTTTTCGACCGGATCAAGGACGCGTTGAGTTGACCGCCAGCCAGACGGGGGCGCCCTGGAAGTCCTGCTTCAGGCTGCGGTCGCACGCCGGGCAAGTCGAAGACTATTGACCGAGGACTGGGACCCAGGACTGGAAAAGAAGCCCGGCCCGCCAGTGAAAAGAGACTGGACAGGCGGGTTTCTTGTGGAGCAAAAGGGACAAAATGTGGCAGGAAGTCAGCTTAAGCGTACCCTTCGAATACGTTGAACCTATCTCGTACCTGTTTGACCGGTACGGGTATGGCCTTTCCATGGAGGGCGACGGGCCGGAGAGGATCAGGCTGCGAACCTATTTGCCCAGCGAAGCGCGCCAGCGTTATTCCCACATAGAAGTGGGGGTCAAGCTTGCCAGCATCCTGGAACCCCTGGGGGAATTGCAGGTAACCAGCCTGGATAACGACGCCGACTGGCAGAACGCGTGGAAGGAGCATTTCACCCTCCTGAGAGTCGGGGAACGCCTGGTAATCAAGCCCTCCTGGATAGACTACGACCCGAAGGAAGGGGACATACTGGTGGAGCTGGACCCGGGTTTGGCTTTTGGCACCGGTTACCATCCGACCACTTATACTTGCCTGGAAGTCATGGAGAAGCTGATCAACCCAGCCACGATTGCGCTGGACCTTGGCTGCGGTTCGGGCATCCTTACCATTGCGGCGGTAAAGCTGGGCACCCAGCGGGTTGTGGCACTGGATATTGATCCGCAGGCTGTTCAGGCTTCCCGGCAGAACTTCAAGCGCACGAACATCACCGACCGGGTGGACCTGGACCAGGGCAGCCTACCGCATCGGCTGGCGACCCCGGGGGCCTTCGACCTGGTTGTAGCCAACATTTCGTCCAGGGGCATCCGGGAGCGCGCTTCCGACATACTTCCGGCGCTGAAGCCCTGCGGCACTTTGGTCGCTTCCGGAATTATTGATGAACAGCTACCGGAAACCCGGGAAGCGTTGCTAAAAGCGGGGTTTGCCGACCTGGAACTCTGGCCGCGGGAAGATTGGGTTACCATAGCCTGCAACCCTGGGTAAGTATCGTTAATTTGCCTACGAAATGGTGCTATAATTTCGCTCATGCTCAGGGAAACGGCGCCATGGAAATAATCCAACTCGAACACTACGAACTTACAGGACTGCTGGGAAGCGGCGCCGATTACGAGGTGCGCTCGGCGGTTGAACCCGTTGCCGGCACGGAAGTTGTCGTCAAACGACCGGTACCCCAGATGATCTCCCGCAATATGCATCGCTCCGTTGAAGAACGAACAGACCGCACAATCCAGGTCTACGAGGAGTTGGCCAACTCTATCCCTCAGGTTTGCCCCATGCTTGGCTATACCGAACGGGCCAACCACGACGCATTCTTCGGCGACGATTTGGGTCAGGAATACCGTGTGACCATTTCCGAGCGGGCCGAGGGTATACCGCTGGTTGGCGACGTAAGGGCCAGAATTTTGAGGGTGCCCATCGGCCTGGGCCAAAATCTGTTCTGCCTCTTCCCCCTTTGCTTCTCCAAGAGCGAGGACCCATTTCCGGTGCAGCGACAATTGCTGGACGCCGAGGAGCGTTTTCACCAGGCGGGCTACGTTCTGCTCGACATGGGGCCCCAGAATATTTTCTTCCAGCCAAAGGTCGCTCGCATAAGCATAATTGATCCGGGCGCCCTGCTGACCGGCGACGTGGACCGAACCCCGGTGGGCCGCGCCCCGCAGGACATTCACGATTTCTACCTTGAAATGCTCAAGTTCTACACCACCTTCCAGCCCCCGCCCGCCGACGTCTCCGGTTACCGTGAACCGTTTAATATGCGGCCGGTGGTCAACTTTGAGCAGGAATTAGGGGAAATGGCCCACGGCTTGTCCGTTGAACCCACGGCTACCGAGGAATGCCGGCAGATCGGACTGGCTCTGATGGAAACGGTAAGGGCACGGGCATGCCAGAGTTTTTCGGAGTTCCGGGAAGGGCTGGTCGCTTACCTGGAGGCTCTCCGGCAGAGAAACCTGGCCCTTCCGAATAGGGACCAGGCCCAGCAGGCATGGGAAGGCGCCCTCCAGTTGCTGCGAGAAGAACACTGGCGCAAATTCGCCTTTGATGCAGACGAGGAACTCAGAGACTTTACCATTCCCTGAAGGGAGCCTTGGAGCTACATTACTCGATATGACTTTTGCTGCGAGGGAGGAAAATGGCCAACGGTAGCCTTACCAGTGTTGTCGCAACCCTTTTCGACAACTCCACCCATGGCGAAGACTCTTACCTGATTCGGGACCTGGGCGACGGCCGCTTCCTGGACGCGGTTATGGACGGCGTAACCGGCCACGGCGGCGAGGAAGCCAGCAGCTCGGTGGCCCAGGCGTTGGAAGCGGCGAATATTGCCTCTCCTGAAGACGTTATAACGGTGTTGGAGGAGCAGAACGCCGACTTCTACCAGGTCGGCGGCGGCCGGTTCCTGTTGACCACGGTCTCAGTCGCCCTTTACCTGGGTGGCCCACTTTACGTCATCAGCGCGGGGGACAGCCCCATATTTCACCTACGAGGGACAGAACACAAGCAGCTTTCCGGCAGAATTGGCGGCATTCTCAGGATGGGTACCGCCCAGGCCATAGGAGCGGGACAGAACCTGAACCTTCACCGGGCGGAGGTCTCCCTGGAAGGGGGCGACCGCCTGGTAACGGCGTCTGATGGCGTAACCGACAACGTCAATCCCGCCGAACTGGCCGAATTTGTCCGCAACGCGGCGACTCCCGAAGCGGCCAGCACGGCCATCAAGCAGACCATTGACGAGCGGTTGGCACGGGGCATTACCCCCGAGCTCCTGGGTGGACGCTTCCGGCACGATGACCAGAGCGGTATTTTCCGCTTTTTCTAGCCCTGGCGACCACGAGCACGGGATTCGCTGCCGACTGGCGAATCGCCTGCCGGCGCCCGCCGTTCTTGTTAGAGTGTTTCATAGCTGATAGAATTTCTGGATCAACCGGTTTGTCCCAGCATTGGGGGGAAACGTAAAGGAGATACAACTTGGGCAAGATTAACGTCGCTATTATCGGCGTGGGCAACTGCGCTTCGTCCCTGGTGCAGGGCATTCACAAATACGTGGAAGTCCCTGCCGATGCTGAAATCCCCGGGGTCATGCACAACCAGGTAGGGGACTACCGGATTGAAGACATCGAAGTAGTGGCAGCCTTTGACGTGGACGAAAACAAAGTTGGCAAGGATTTGTCCGAGGCGATTTTCACCCAGCCCAACAACACCATTAAGTTCGCCGATGTGCCCCGGACCGGTGTGACCGTGGAACGCGGCATGACTCACGACGGTATCGGGCGTTACGTCTCCCACCTGGTCAAAAAATCTCCCCACTCAACCGCCGACATATCCGGCATTCTGAAAGAACGCCAGGTGGACGTGGTCATCAACTACCTGCCTGTAGGAAGCGAGATGGCCACCAAGTGGTACGCAGAGCAGATCCTGGACGCACGCTGCGCAATGGTCAATTGCATCCCCGTCTTCATCGCCCGCGAGGAGTACTGGCGAAACCGGTTCATGGAGCGGGGGGTGCCCATAGTGGGGGACGACATCAAGTCCCAGGTGGGGGCTACAATCCTGCACCGCATACTGACGCGGCTCTTTGAAGATCGGGGGGCCACCATTGAGAACACCTACCAACTGAATTTCGGGGGCAACACGGACTTCCTCAACATGCTGGAACGGGAGCGGCTGGTATCCAAGAAAATTTCCAAGACGGGCTCGGTAACCTCGCAGATGGACTTTGAGATCGACCCGGAGCAGATTCACATTGGGCCCAGCGACCACGTCCCCTGG
>JAJEDS010000284.1 GCA_022821365.1 Dehalococcoidia bacterium
GATGATGATCATCATGCGTATGACAGCGATGATGTCATCCCGGGACAGGGTCATTTCGCCCTCGCCTTCGGGCAGGCTCAGCCGCCGATTGAACTTGTAACGCCCAACACGGCCCAGATCGTACCGCCTGGCCTCAAAGAACAGGTTGTTGATCAGGTTCCGGGAATTCTCCAGGCTGGGAGGCTCCCCGGGACGCAAGCGCCGGTAGAATTCAACCTGCGCCGCCGCAATCCTCTGGGCCGCTTCCTTGTCGAAGTCCTCGCCCTTGCGGAGCCAGTCCCACAGCGAGCGGAGTTCCTCTTCACGGAAGGTTACACCGGCGGAGTCGCTGGCAGGGTCGCTTCGGAGCGTGGCCTGCATGTACCGGTGCGTCTCGTCCACGTCGATGTCGTCGAACAGCGCGGTGATCTGGTCGTCGTACGCGACTCCCAGGGCGCGCAGGAAGGTGCTGGCCGAGACCTTGCGCTTTCGGTCCACCTTCACCGACAGCACGTCCTTGTTGCTGGTCTCGAATTCCAGCCAGGCGCCCCGCGATGGGATCAGCTTGGCCATGCACAGGCCCCGGTTGCTGCTTGGGCTGCGTTCGGAGACGAAGTAGATGCCAGGCGACCGCACCAGCTGGCTCACCACAACACGCTCGGCGCCGTTGATGATGAAGGTGCCGTTGTTCGTCATCATGGGGAAATCCCCCATGAAGATCTCCTGCTCCTTGATCTCTCCCGTTTCCTTCATAACCAGACGGGTCTTGACGTACAGAGGCTGGGAGAACGTTATCTCTCGCTCCTTGCACTCCTGTGGAGAGTACTTGGGAGGCCTGAACTCGTGCTCCTGGAAGTGAAGCTCATACTTCTTGCTGGTGTAGTCCAGGATGGGCGAAACTTCCCGGAACACATCCTCCAATCCTTGCTCGTTGAACCATTCATACGACTGTATCTGGCTCTGGATCAGGTTGGGGACTTCCAGGACCTGGGGGATTCGAGCATACGAGCGAACATCCGGTAGCTGAAGCGAATGCCCATTGCGAACAGGAGGCAAAGCCATTCCGTTTCTCCTTGCCGTGAGTAACTGTGACGAGTGACGGAAGGTCTCAGGGCGCGGCGAGACCAGGGAAAAAGACAAGCGGGTATAGAGGCGGGGTGTGGGGCCGTTTGGGTGAAGACATTCTTCGAGGCATATACCAGTAACAAATCAGTATATCCCAATCGCCCAATTTGTCAACCCGGTGGCTGCCCTTCGGCAGGGTCTTTCATCTTCCTCCTCGGGGCTGAATATCCCGTTACACCAAGCTTTTCGAAGGGCTACTCCCACAGGGAGGAGAGAGAAACGGGCGCCCCTGATCCAATTTGCCTTCATTCAAGCATCAAATACTGCGATTGGGCTATAATCGAATCCTTCATTACCGCACCAGCCTTCCTAGGGCCATTTCAGAGATGAAAAGCTCCACCAGGTTTTCTTTCCGGCCCAGCGACTTTACGGTCGCGGGCCAGCCGGTCCACTATGCGTGGGTGATCGTGGGCGTCGCCGCCGTCATGCGGCTGTTCAGCTCGTCCTTCCGCTCGTCGTCCAGTATCCTGATCCCCCGCCTCGTGGAGTCCTTCGGCTGGAGCTACGGCGCAGTGGGGTTCGGGTTCGCTCTCCAGTGGGTGGTATCGGGAATGTTGGGCCCATCGGCCGGCTGGCTGGGCGACCGCTACGGCGCTCGGGTCACCATGACCATCGGCGCCTTCCTCTTCATTGCCGGCATGGTGCTGACCGGCTTCATGACCAGTCTCTGGCAGTTCTACCTCTTCTTCGGGATCATACTCAGCGCATCCATGGGCATCTTCCAGGTGCCTCTCACAGCTTCGGTCACCATGTGGTTCAAGCGCCACCTCGGCACCGGCATGGGCCTGTTGCAATCGGCCCAAGGCGTCGGTCCCCTGGTCGCCGTTCCCATCATGCTACTGGTCATCGCCGCATTCGGCGGCGGGCTGCCCGGCCTGCGCGCCGCCTTCTGGGTACCCGGCATCATCGGCGGGGTGGCGATCCTGGCCCTGGTGAGGCTCTTCTATGACGAACCCGCCCAGGCCGGTATGCGCCCTCTCGGAGCATCCGAGAACGAGCCTGTCCGCCGTGTTCAAGTCGGCGAGCTTGCCAAGATCCGCACCAGGGTCTTCTTCAAGCAGGCCCAGCGCACCCTGGCCTTCTGGAACCTCATCGGCATCCACTTCTGGGGCTGTGCCGGCCACGCCATCGTGCTGGTGTACCTCGTGGCCATCGCAGAAGCCGAAGGCGTCTCCCCGGGCCTGGCGGCAGGAGCATTCGTCACGCTATCGGTCACCAGCACGGTCACCCGTTTCGCCGTCCCCGTCATGGCAGACCGGGTCGGCAGCAAGGGCGTCATGGCCGTCTGCTTCACCCTCCAGACCTTGCCAATCGCCCTGCTATTCTTCGCGTCCGACCCGTGGCACTTCTACCTCTTCTCGGTACTGTTCGGCATCGGATTCGGCGGCGAGATGAGCGCCTTCCCCATCATCAACCGCCAGTACTACGGCAGCGCCCCCATCGGCACGACCTATGGCTGGCAGATGATGGGAGCCGGCGTAGGCATGGCTGCCGGCTCGCTGGCGGGCGGCGCGCTCCGCGACTGGACCGGCAGCTTCGACGCCACCATGGGCCTGTCGCTGGTCCTGAGCCTGGTTGGCGTCTTCTCCATCGTCCTGCTGCCCGCCACGCACAGCCACCAGCTCCCCGACTGGGAAGAACAGCTCCCACCCGAGGCCCAGACGCAACCCGATCCTCCGGCTCAACCCGCCACGGGCACTCAACCGGCTGCCGGGGATTGATTTCTGCAGCTCAGGCCTAACCTCTGCGCTTTTCCAGTGAGCGCAGCCAGGACTAACGAAATTAGCGTGCATTTTACTGGCTGAAGCACTTGACATATTCGGATGAATCGGCTATGATGCTATAGTGGGGAAGCGAATGTCTTTCTCACAAATTTTATTTTTAGGAGTTCCAAAATGGGTCAACAGGAGTCTAGGAATGCTAGGGAAAATCGGATTCGGCAGGAGTCTGCAAGTCAGGCGATAAATAAGACAGTGGGCATGTTAGTTAGCAGATTGAATTTACCGTCACCGTATGGAGAAACGCCATCTGAGAGAAGAGACGCCGTTATTGCCATGATATCCAAGAGATGGTTTGCGCTCGGACCCTAATCACCACCCCTTCAATCCTTGTCTGTTTCACCGAGTTCCTCACGCCCCCTGGCTCCGGCCTTGTGCTAAACTGCCCGGAAAAATCGGCGGTTGCGCCAGATTGGAACAGGGGGCTTTCTCATGCTGGACTTGATCATCCGCGGCGGCCAGGTGGTCACTCCCATGGGTGTGGGCGAGTGGGACGTCGCCGTCCAGGGCGAAAGGATCGTGGCGGTGGCGGCGCCCGGCACTCTCGGAGACGAAGCGGGGCGCATTATCGACGCCTCGGGCAAAGTCGTAGTA
>JAJEDS010000005.1 GCA_022821365.1 Dehalococcoidia bacterium
GAACTGGACCAGGACCGGCTGCCCGTCGACGCCCAGAACTGGGTCAACCAGCGTTTGCAATATACCCACGGCTATGGCGTGTCCATGACCCCGGCCACCGGATACACGCTGGGAGAGGGACGACCCGAGTATTTCATACAGGACATACCCATCAAGAGCGTGTTGCCTGTGTCCCGTCCCGAAGTCTATTACGGTGAGTCGCCCGTTGAGTTCGCCATCGTTAACGGAGGAATGCGGGAGGTTAACCCCAGTTCAGAAGCATGGAATTACGATGGAGAGGGAGGAGTCTCTCTTGACTCCTGGTTCCGCCGCCTGCTTTATGCCATGAAGTTCGGCGACGTGAACATCGCCCTGAGCGACCAGGTAACCGGCAGCAGCCGCATCCAGTTTCACCGTCACGTGAGAGAACGGGTAAAGACAATAGCGCCCTTTCTGAAGCTTGACAGAGACCCATATCCCGTACTGGACAATGCAGGGAAACTATGGTGGATACAGGATGCCTACACCGTTACCGACGGCTACCCCTATTCCACGGGAGCCGATGCGGAGTTCAACTACATCCGGAACAGCGTCAAAGCGGTTGTTGACGCATATAACGGCGGGGTTACGCTGTACGTCATTGACCCGGATGACCCCATATTGCAAATGTACCGGGACGCTGTTCCTGCCCTATTTCAGCCCTTCGAAGCAATGCCGGAGGACCTGCAGCCCCACATCCGTTATCCCGTAACCCTGTTTTCCGCCCAGGCAAATATGTACCTGCGCTACCACGTTACCGATCCCCAGGTCTTTTTCAACCAGGCTGAACAGTGGGACATTCCCCTGGAAACCCGGCTGGGCAAGGACGGGGTGCGGGTAACGCCCGCCTATGTGCTGCTGCCACTGCCTGGCGAGGCCAGGGAAGAGTTTATTCTCCAGATGCCTTTCTCTCCCGCGGGAGAGAAGAAAAACCTGGTGGGCCTGCTGGTGGCCCGCAACGACCCGCCCCATTACGGGCAGCTCCGCAGCTACCACCTGCCCGACGATCGCCAGATAGACGGCCCCAGCCAGGTGGAAGCCCGTATTGAGAACGATCAGGACTTCTCCCAGTTGTTTACGTTGTGGCAGGGCGCAGGTTCCGAGATAATCCGGGGGCGTCTCCTGGCTATTCCCATTGCTGATACAATTGTCTACGTTGAGCCGCTGTACCTGCAATCCGAGTTCCTGGAGTTCCCTGAACTGAAAAAGGTTATACTGGCAGACAACACCAACCTGGTTATGGCCGACACCATGGCCGAAGGCGTAGCCCGCCTGACGGGCGCGGATTTAATCCCTTCCCCCCTGATGGGGGAAAGTGGGTATGGGGGTGTTGGTCTCGACGCAGTCACCCCCGACCAGTTAGAACAGCTGGACCAGATTGAGGCAACAATAGACGAGCTTGGAGAAGCTCTGGAGGACCTGGAGAGGTCCCTGCAAAATCTACGCAACACCTTGGGAGGTAACTCGCCATGACCACCGGCAAGAGCAGCAGCGAATGGATTGCCATCGAAAACCAGTACTACGCGCAGACGGTGCGCCGCCAGCCCGTGGTAATCGTCCGGGGTGAAGGCACCCGGGTCTGGGACGCCGACGGCAAGGAATACCTGGACTTCGTGGCGGGCTGGGCCGTCAACCAGCTGGGACACAGCCATCCGGCCATTACCCAGGCCATAGCCGAGCAGGCGGGAACGCTGCTGCAGACGTCCAACCAGTTCTACACCGTGCCCCAGTTGCAGCTTGCCGAAATGCTGATTGAGAACAGCTGCCTGGACCTGGTCTTCTTCGGCAACAGCGGCGCCGAGGCCGTAGAAGGGGCAATGAAGCTGGCCCGCCGGTACGGAAAGCTGCACCGCGACGGGGCCTACGAGATTATCACCGCCTTCAACTCCTTCCACGGGCGCACCCAGGCCACCGTCGCCGCCACCGGTCAGCCCCACTACCAGGAGAACTTCGCTCCCCTGCTGCCCGGCTTTGTTCACGTTGACTACAACGACGTGGAAGGGGTGATGAACGCCACGTCCGACCGCACCGCCGCCGTTATGGTGGAACCGGTGCAGGGTGAGGCGGGCGTCGTCATTCCTGACGATGATTACCTGCAGCGGCTGCGCGAGTGGTGCGACAGCCAGGGTATCCTGCTGATCCTGGACGAGGTTCAGACGGGAATGGGACGGCTGGGCAGCCTGTTTGGTTACCAGGAGTACGGGGTGGAACCGGACGTTATGACCCTGGCCAAGGGTCTGGGTTACGGCGTCCCCATAGGCGCCTTCCTTTCCAAGGCCCATTGCCAGGCATTGGTACCGGGGGACCACGGCTCTACTTTCGGAGGCAACGCCCTGACCACGGCCACGGGCTACGCCGGAACCAAGTTCCTGATTGAGAACGACATACCCGGCCACGTAAAGCAGATGGAGTCTTACCTGCTGGGCAGGCTGAACGGTGTCAAGGACCGCTTTTCCTTTGTTACCGAGGTGCGCGGCAAGGGCCTTTTGGCCGCCATGGACTTCGACGACGCCATCTCCGGGCAGGTATTGACCAACTGCAACGAGGCGGGCTTGCTGCTGAACGGGCCGCGCCCCAACACCATCCGCTTCATGCCGCCCCTAAACATTACCCCCGCCGAAATCGACGAGGGCGTTGGCCGGCTGGAAGAAGCGCTGGCGAAGATTTAGGGAGGGTAAAGCTCCCTTTCCCTCCTGGTACACAGATGGAAGGGCTATCTTATGGCAATGAACCGCAGGGAATTCGAACTGCTGGAACGTATTTCCATGAATCCAGACCCCACAAATGGCAAGCCAGTAATCAGAGGTACCACAATCACGGTGGAAGAAGTATTGGGGTTGATGGGACAGGACACCTCCGTATCGGAGATTCTGCGGCAGAATCCCCACCTTTCTGACGAAGATATTCGAGCGTGTCTGCTGTTTGCCCAGAAAGTTATCGAAGACGTCAGTTTTATGCCAATATGCTAGAAGGCCGCCAGGAGACCCGGGAGATTTCACAATGACTACGACGGGGAATCCCTTGTTGGACCGCATCACCAAGAGTCCCCAAGTGATGGTAGGCAAGCCCGTAATTCGCGGTACCCGCATCACGGTTGGATATGTCCTTCAAATGGTGAGCGGCGGCATGACCATAGAAGAAATTCTTGCTGAATATACGCACTTAACTCGTCAGGATGTTCTGGCCTGCTTTATTTATGCCGAGCAAACGATGTCGCGTAATCAGTTTCTGCCACTTGGAAAAGGTGCAAAATCCGCTTCCTAGTGGATGAGTGCGTTGGACCTGGATTGGCTCTCTGGCTGGCCGACTTAAACCATGATGTAGTATCGATTCAACTTGAGACTCCTGGCATAGCCGACCCCTTGGTGTTGCAACGATCCGTTACTGAGGAACGAATCTTGATAACTTGCGACAAGGATTACGGCAGCCTGGTGTTTGAGCATGGAATGCCGCACGTTGGAGTGGTCTTGTTGAGGCTTGCCAATGATACGCAGGATGCAAAGATAACAGCAATGCGTGATGTTCTTGAAGAGTACTCTGACAATCTTGAAGGACTATTTGTGGTGAATAACGGGCAAAGAATCCGACGCACCGAACCCGATAATATCTAACTCCCGTCGCCCGAATATGCAGATTTCCTGATCTATCCCTTCGGAGGTATCTCACCCAAAATGGCAAACGACAAAATCGTCCTGGCCTACAGTGGAGGCCTGGATACATCGGTGGCCGTGCCCTGGCTCAAGGAACAGTACGGCGCTGATATTATTACCCTGACCATAGACCTGGGCATGGTGGACCTGGAGTCCATCCGGCAGCGGGCCATGCAGGTGGGCGCGGCCAAGGCCCTGACTGTGGACGGCAAGGAGACCCTGGTCAGCGAGTTTCTGTTCCCCGCACTGCAGGCCGGGGCCATCTACGAGGAGCAATACCCCCTGGCCACCGCGCTGGGCCGCCCCCTGATTGCCCGTTACCTGGTTGAAGCGGCCCGGGCCGAGGGCGCCTACGCCGTGGCCCACGGCTGCACCGGCAAGGGCAACGACCAGGTGCGCATAGACGTGGGGGTGGCCGCCCTGGCTCCGGAACTGAAGGTTATCGCCCCCATTCGCGACTGGGGAATGAGCCGGGAAGACGAGATTGAGTATGGTCAGGCCCGCAACCTGCCCATCAACGCCAGCCGCAGCCGCTTCTCCGTGGACGAAAACCTGTGGGGCCGCAGCGCCGAAGCCGGCGAACTGGAAGATCCCTGGCAGGAACCCCCGGAGGACGCCTACGACTGGACCCAGCCCGCGGCCAGCGCCCCCGACGAGCCGGCCTACGTGGAAGTTCACTTTGACCAGGGCATCCCCACGGCCCTGGACGGCGAGAGCATGAACGGAGTTGACCTGATACGCCATTTGAACGCGCTGGGGGGCCAGCACGGCGTAGGCCGGGTTGACCACGTGGAAAACCGCCTGGTGGGCATCAAGTCCCGCGAAGTTTATGAAACTCCGGCGGCGGTGACGCTCCATTCAGCTCACAAGGCCCTGGAGACATTGACGTTGAGCAAGGACCAGGCCCGCCTAAAGGCCCAGATAGCCCAGCAATACGCCGACATGGTCTACAACGGTCTGTGGTTCACCCACCACCGGCTGGACATGGACGCCTACGTGCAGAGCACCCAAAGGTATGTAACCGGCGACGTGCGGGTGAAGCTGCACAAGGGCGTCTGCACCGTGGTGGGCCGTTCAGCCCCCCAGGCCCTTTACAATTACCACCTGGCCACCTACGACCGGGATGACCAATTCGACCACTCTGCCGCCGCCGGGTTCATCGACATATTCGGCCTGCCGGTTAGGACCCAGAACCAGGCGCAAGGGTAAGCCATCTGGAGATGGACCTGATGAACAAAGTAATGACCTGGGCGGAAATAGAAGCGGCGTTCGACGGAGAATGGGTGCTGATAGAGGACCCGGAAATCGTAGATTCGTCTGAAATACAAGGAGGAAAGGTTATCTTCCACAGCAAGAGCCGGGCTGACGTGCATGACAAGATGATGACGCTGTCCAGACTGAACCATGCAGTCCTATTCATCGGGCAGCCTGCAGAAAAGACGGTTTTCGCGTTGTGACAGTTACCTTCAATCCTGAGAGTGCCTTCATCCCCATAACTGTTCATATTCGGGGGCCCAGGGGAAATACATCGGCCCTTGTAGCACTGGATACGGGCGCCACCATGACATGGTTAAGTAGGAATGTTCTGGCTGAATTGGAGTACGACTTGACATCACCGGTCGACCTGATGGAAGTAACCACTGCTAGCGGACGCCAAGTCTCTCCCATTGTCTCAATATTTCGAATCGTCGCTCTTGGCTTGGGACTGGGACGCATTGACTTTCCAATCATTTGCCAAGACCTGCCCGCTGGAACTCCCTTTGACGGCCTGCTCGGCCTCGACTTCTTCCGCGGTCAAAGGCTTACCCTTGACTTCCGTGAAGGACTTATAACCCTGGACTAACTGCTAACGAACCACAGCCATAACTGGAGGACTTTATGACCCTGGCAGAAAGAATGTATAACCTGGGCACCGAGACCGCTTTCGAGGTTCTGGCCAAGGCACGGGCCCTCGAGGCCCAGGGAAGGGAAATCATCCACCTGGAAATCGGCGAACCCGATTTCGACACGCCGAGGCACATTGTCGATGCGGGCGTTCGCGCCCTGCAGGAGGGTTATACCCACTACGGGCCCACGCCGGGCCTGCCCGAACTGCGCGAAGCCGTTGCCCGTAACAGCCGGGAGGTCCGCGGCATCGACACCGACCCCGGGCAGGTGGTGGTTACCCCCGGCGCCAAGCCCATAATGTTCTACGTCATCCTGGCCCTGGCCGAACCCGGGACCGAGGTCATCTACCCCAACCCCGGCTTCCCCATCTACGAGTCCATGATCCGCTTTTCCGGCGCCACCCCGGTACCGATGCAGCTTCTGGAAGAGAAGGACTACCATCCGGACCTGGACGATCTGGCCGGCAAGATTACCGACCGCACCAGGCTCATCATCGTCAACTCGCCGGAGAACCCTTGCGGCTCGGCGCTCACCAAAGAGGAACTGGAGACCATCGCCAACCTGGCCCGGGGCCGTGACCTGTACGTGATGGCCGACGAAATCTACAAGGACATTCTCTACACCGGCGAGCACTTCAGCATCGCCGCCTTTCCCGACATGGCAAAACAGACCGTCATCCTGGACGGCTTTTCCAAGAGCTACGCAATGACCGGCTGGCGGCTGGGCTACGGCATCATGCCCGAGGAACTGGTGCCCCACATCACCCGTCTGGCGGTGAACAGTGTCTCCTGCGCCGCTTCCTTCAGCCAGCGGGCCGCCGTCGCCGCCCTGGACGGCCCCCAGGACGAGGTCCAGGCCATGGCCGCCGAGTTTGCCCAGCGCCGCCGCCTGATTACCGACGGCTTGCGCAGCATTCCGGGCATCAACTGCCCCGAACCGGAGGGGGCCTTCTACGCCTTTCCCAGCATCAAGGAAACGGGTCTGAGCAGCGCCGAGTTCGAGGAGCGGGCCCTGAGTGAGGCCGGAGTAGCCCTGCTGTCCGGCTCCGCATTCGGAGCCTACGGGGAGGGCTACGTCCGCTTGTCCTACGCCAATTCCCAGGAGAACATAACGAAGGCGTTGGAAAGCCTTCGGGAGTTTGTGGCGGGGCTGGGGTAGAGACGGTTTTTGTCCACGAATAGGCACGAATTTCCACGAATATTGTTTCGCCTCAATGAAAACATTCGTGCCTATTGGTGGGTAACACAAAGCCCTACGGCAGCACCCCACCATCGTCATAGTCAACCAGCGCCCTTTGGGCGGCGGAGAGGCTGGCGCCGGTGGCTACCTCGTAGCCCAGGTCGGGCAGGATTTGTTCCAGGGCCGACAGCAGGGCAAAGACGTTGGTGTCACGGGCCGATTCGCCCATCAAGCCTATGCGCCAGGCCTTGCCGCGTACCTGGCCCAGCCCACCGCCTATTTCGATATTGAAGTCGCGGAGCAGCCGTCCCCGCACTGCCGTGTCTTCAATGCCCACGGGAATCAGCGCGGTGGTCAGGGGGTTCAGGCGGTAACCCTCGGCTGCCATCAGTCCCAGACCCAGGGCTTCCAGACCGGCCCGCAGCGCTCCGGCCACCCGGGCGTGGCGGCGGATGCGATTGTCTATCCCCTCTTCCATCATCATCCGAAGCGACTCCCGCAGTGCGTAGGTCATGGAGATGGGCGTGGTGTGGTGGTAGGCGCGGGTCTGGTTCCAGTAACTTTCCAGGTCTTTCAAGTTGAAGTAGAAGCTCTGCACCTTGGAAGGGCGGGTCTTGATGACCTCTATTGCCCGGGGCCCGAAGCTAATGGGCGCCAGGCAAGGAGGCGAACCCAGGCACTTCTGGGTCGCGCTGTAGCAGACGTCCAGGTCCCACTCGTCAACCCGCACGTCGTGGCCGCCCAGGGAGGTAACGGCGTCCACGATGATCAGGGCGTTGTGGCGGTGAACCAGTTCCACGATCTCGGGCATGGGCGTCAGGACACCCGTGGAGGTCTCGGCGTGGACCACGCCCACCACCTTGACCGGGCCGTGCTGCTCCAAAGCGTCGGACAGGACCTGCAGGTCTATGGGGTCTCCCCACTCGAAGTCCAGGATAACCACCTCGGCGCCGCAGCGTTCGGCGAGGTCTGCCAGGCGGTCGCCAAAGAAACCATTGCGGCAGACGATGGCCTTGTCTCCTCGCTCCAGTACGTTGGCACAGGCGGCCTCCATAGCGCCGGTGCCGGTGGAAGAGAGGGGTACGGTCATAAAGTTCTCAGTGTGATAGACCTCCCGCAGCATTTCGCAGACCTCGTCAATCACCTGGAAAAACTGGGGGTCCAGATGGCCCAGAACGGGCAGAGTCATGGCCTGCAAGACCCGGGGGTTGACGGAACTGGGCCCCGGGCCCATGAGGATGCGCTGGGGAGGGTTAAATTCGTCCATGTAGCTGGGAGTAGTCAAAACTTGGTTCTCCTGTTGGTGGCTTTGTCGTGAATTTCGCCTATATTATCCGCCATTTGGGGCTGAGCGGCAAAAGGGGCAGACACCGCGTCTGCCCCACCGCAGAAGTAAATCTTGACGGGGAATCCCCCGCCAGTGTACCCTACACCACCGGCGAAGTCCCCCCGTCAATGTTAATCGCAATGCCGGTCAGGTAGCTGGCCCGTTCGGAGGCGAGGAAGGCTATGACGTCGCCGGCCTCTTCCGTTTCGGCGATGCGGCCCAGGGGCACGCCCCTTGCCTGGGCGGTCTGGGCGTAGAACTCGTCCAGGGTCAGGTCCGGGTTGTCTACCTTCAGGCGGTCGTAGCGTCGAGTGTGCTGGCCGCTCTTGACGATGCCGATGCAGACGGTGTTGACCAGGATGTTGTCTACGGCCAGGTCCTTGGACAGGCCCTTGGTGATGGCGATGCCCGTGGCCCGGGAGATGGACGTGGGCATGGAAGACGGCCCGGGGGTGCGGCCGCCCAGGTTGGTGACGTTGATGATGCGGCCCCCGCCGACCTTGCGCATTTCGGGAATGGAGCGCCGGATGAGGCGGACGGCGCCCCAGACCTTCAGGTCGAAATCGTAGTCCCACTCGTCGTCGGTGACTTCCTCGAAGGGCTTGGCCAGGGAAACGCCGGCGTTGTTGACCAGGATGTCCACCCGGCCGAAGTTGTCCAGGGCGGTCTGCACCACCCGGTCGGCGGTGTCGGGATGGGAAACGTCGGCGGAGAGGGGCAGCACCATGCCCTCGGTGGCGGTGCGAATGTCCGTGGCGGCCTGGTCCAGCCTCTCCTGGTTGCGGGCCACTATGACCACCCGCGCGCCCTCCTCAGCCATGCGCTGGGCGGCGGCCTTGCCGATACCCTCGCTGCCGCCGGTAACGATGGCAACCTTGTCGGTCAGTCCAAGATCCATAACCTTGACCTCCTCAATACGAAACATAGTCCCGCCGGAACGGGGATTTCTCGGGATTCGGGATTCGGGCGTATTATAACAGTCCGGTCATGGTAAGACCGGGGATTCTCCTGCCCCACCGGGCAATCGAATCTTGACAGGACCGTCCTACTACCCGTTTTCCGCGCCAACGCGTCATTTACCACAGGGGCGCAGAAAACTCAAAGATGCACAGAGTATCTCTGCGTATCTCCGTTTGCTCTGCATCTCTGTGGTTAAAGGTAACCCTGGAATGCGATTGCCCTGCTGTTCCACGAATAGACACTGATCTTTACTGATGTTATTTTTCCTGAAGGCGAAATCACTCCTGCTTTTTCGCACACTGAGGGAACGGGTCCCGAAGGAAGGCGGATACATTGTTCAACTACAGCCACATCAAGCACCGCAACATGTTCCTGCAGATCTTCCTGGTGATAATCACCCTGGGCCTATACGGTATCTACTGGTTTCACGTTACCCTGGGGGAATTGCAACGGGCCAATAACCGGGGACCGGAGGTGGGACGCTGGAGGTGGACCATCTTCTTCTGCATACCGCTTATAGACTTCTTCAGTTTCTGGCACTACGCGGGGGAGTATTCGCAGTTTGTTCGTGACAAATATCCCCGGGCGCTGATTTTCATTTTGTGGATAGTCTTTTTCCCGGCAGTTTGGTTCCTGGTGCAGCTGGACCTGAACCGGGCGGCAAGCTATCACTTTTAATGGAGTCTAAAGATGGCTTCAGCTAACGATCCGGCGGGTTCGCCGACGATGTTCTGTTCCAGTTGCGGACGGGTGATGGAAACCACGGCCAGCTTCTGTTCCAATTGCGGGGCGGCCAACCCAGTCCTGGCGCAGGCAGGCGCTGGCAACGGCGGTAATGCCAGAGGGTCGGTACGGACAGACCACATTAAGCGGCGCAATATGTGGATGCAGGTGGTGCTGACCATTATTACGCTGGGAATCTACACCATTTACTGGTTTCACGTAACTTTGGGAGAGATGTACCGCGCCAATGGTACGGAGGACAGAAGGCGCTGGCTATGGACGATTCTGTACATATTCCCCATTGCCCAGTTATTCGCCTACTGGCATCAGGGTTACGAGTACGACAAGTTTATCAGCAGCAAGTACCCCGGTATTGCCATCTTCATTCTTTGGATTTTGTTTCCGCCGGCTGTGTGGTTCCTGGTGCAGCGGGACCTGAACGCCGCCGCCGAGGGACGCCCATTCAAGCTTGGAGGGGAGTGACCAGTGGCTTACATTGACGACCCGCACCCCGTCTATTGCACCACCTGCGGCCGGGAGTCAGACCCGGAGGCACGCTTTTGCGACAACTGCGGGGCAGTGTTGGACCCGCAGGGCGCCGGCGGCCCCACCTATGCGCCGGGGATGCCCTACCAGGGTGGTGCAGGGTACGGGGAACTACCGCACGTCCCCAACTACCTGGTGTGGGCTATTCTGGCGACCATCTGTTGCTGCGTTCCCGCCGGAATAGTTGCAATAGTCTATGCGGCCCAGGTCAACGGCAAGGTGGCTGCCGGCGATTACGCCACGGCGCAAAGGTATTCCAACAACGCAAGGACCTGGTGCTGGGTTGCTCTCGGCCTGGGCATCGCCGCGGCCGTCCTGGGAGTAGTGTTTAATCTGACCACCGGCGCCCTGGGAGGGTTCTGATGGCCATTGCGTGGGGCCGAGCGTCTGACGGGCCGGAACTGGTG
>JAJEDS010000120.1 GCA_022821365.1 Dehalococcoidia bacterium
TGGGGGTTCAGAAAGGCGACCGGGTAACTATTTACCTGCCCATGGTGCCGGAGTTGCCTATCTCAATGCTGGCCTGCGCCCGCATCGGAGCCGCCCACAGCGTCATATTTGGTGGTTTCAGCGCCGACTCCATTCGCGATCGCCTCGACGACTCACAGTCCAAGGTAATGATCACCGCCGATGGAGGCTACCGGCGTGGCGGCATCGTCCAACTCAAACAGAATGCCGACGAGTCACTTGAGGGCGAAACCCCGGTTGAGAAAGTGGTCGTCGTTCGGCGAACTGGCCATGCCGACGACAAAATGGTAGACGGCCGGGATGTGTGGTGGCACGACCTGGTTGAAGATCAGCCCCTTACCTGCGAACCGGAACCGATGGATAGCGAAGACATGCTCTATATGCTGTACACCAGCGGCACAACCGGCAAGCCCAAGGGCATCATGCACACCACCGGCGGCTACATGACCGGCACCTACGCCACCACCAAATGGATTTTCGACCTCAAGGAAGATGACGTCTATTGGTGCACCGCCGACATCGGCTGGGTGACCGGGCACAGCTACATCGTCTACGGCCCCCTGGCTAATGGCGCCACTTCCGTTATGTACGAAGGTTCTCCGGATTATCCCGACCGGGACCGGTTCTGGGCCATCGTAGAAAAATACGGCTGCACCATCTGTTACACCGCGCCAACCGCCATCCGGACCTTCATGCGTTGGGGCGAGGAGTATCCCAACCGCCACGACATGTCCACCCTGCGGCTGTTGGGCTCGGTGGGTGAGCCCATCAACCCGGAGGCCTGGGTCTGGTACTGGCAGCACATTGGCGGCGGCCGTTGCCCGGTAGTGGATACCTGGTGGCAGACGGAAACGGGTTCCATTTTAATTGCCCCCCTGCCCGGCATCACAACCCTGAAGCCGGGCTCAGCCACCCATCCCTTCCCCGGCATCGAGGCTGAAATCCTGGACGAAGCCGGCAATTCCGTTGGGCCCGGTGGCGGTGGTTACCTGACGATAAAGCGGCCCTGGCCTTCCATGCTGCGCGGGATTTACGGGGACCCGGAGCGGTTTGTCCAGCAATACTGGTCCCGTTATCCCGATATATACTTCACCTCCGATGGGGCAAAGCTGGATGAAGAGGGTTACTACTGGCTTCTGGGACGGGTTGACGACGTGATAAATGTCTCGGCCCACCGGATCAGCACCATGGAGGTGGAGAGCGCCCTGGTGGACAACTCCAAGGTGGCCGAGGCTGCCTGCATCGGCCGGGAGCACGAAATCAAGGGACAGGCCATTGTGGCCTTCGTAACTATCAAGGACCAAATTGAAACTTCCGATGACCTGATTACCGAGCTGAAGGCCCACGTCGCAACCAAGATAGGCCCCATGGCCCGCCCCGACGACATTTATTTTGCCGCCGAGCTGCCCAAGACCCGCAGCGGCAAGATTATGCGGCGATTGCTCCGGGACGTGGCGGAAGGCAGGGCCCTGGGCGATACCACTACGCTGGCAGACCCGGCAGTGGTTGAATCTCTGAAGGCCCAGTATGGCGATGAGGAATAGTCCTGGCAATCTGTAGTCTATTCTCCATGAGTCTGCATTTTGACCCAAATTCCGGGGCGTCGATGAGTATGGCTTATCGACGCCCCTCGTACCTTTGGTAGAAATGAGTCAAGATCGCATGTACCGCCTGGCAGTATTCCTGTTGTCCGCATTATGCCTGACGGTGTTTGTGGGAATCTGCGCCTTTACTGCATGGCATGACTACCGGCGCAATGGCGGCGTCTCTCCAGTTCGAGCCCTGGGCACCCTATTTCCCGACACTCTCCATATAAAGGGACTTGAGGTCGAAGTTTCTGCCGGGTCTACCACTCAGCCAGCAAGCCTTCCAGAAATAAGATCCGAACTGCTCTATCTCATCAACTCCGAAAGGGTACATGCCCAGGTTCCGCCCCTGAACCTTGGTTTCAACGCCTCCGCTCAGCAGCACACCGAGAGTATGAAGCAATATGGCTATCGTTCCCATTGGGATGTTTACGGTTTGACGCCCCAGATGCGGTATACCCTGGCCGGCGGTACTAATCGCGTGCGGCAGAACATTGCCGGACCTGTAGGGATTCCCGTTTCTGATGTAACTGGATCAGAGAGCTGGAGAGCAGTAATAAGGGAAATGCATCAAGGGTTCATGGCTGGCCAGGCAGAGAGGGAAAATGTCCTTGATCCCTGGCACAGAAGCGTCAGTCTAGGTCTGTCGTGTGACGAGGCCCAATGTTGGGTTGTCCAGCAGTTCGAAACGGACCACCTGGAGTTCACTAACCTGCCGAACATATACGGAACAAAGCTGGAAATGTCGGGACAGTTCAGGGAAGGCCTGGAGCTAGACGCCCTGGCGGTATGGTTCCACCCTCACTCTCGTCGACTTAGCCTGGGTCAGCTGGATGCCACCTACCGATACGGCATTGGCCAGAAACCGGCAACCTTTGTTCGACCGCCCGCCTCACCCCGGGAATATTACACCGAGTCGCTGGTGAACTATGAATGGGACACCGGAATAGACCCCTATAAGCTGGACGCGAGCCTTTCACGGTCTTCCGCCCCGCCCCTGGCGGTTGAAGTCGCCCACTCGGCAGCCGTGCCGTGGACAACTGCGGATCGCTGGTTTCAGGATGGTTCCTTCTTTAGCGTCGAAGCTGATCTGTCCGATATCATCGGGGTGAACGGAAACGGTGTCTACACGGTTCAGATTTGGGGGAGGACCGGCGGTGAGCGGGTGCCCCTGACTAACTACTTCGTTTTCCTGCCTTGAGGGTAACAGGGCAGGGAGCGATTTGATTTTCAGCGTTCTATTGGCGCATACCGACCCTGATATAATACTTCGGTGAGTATTCTAAACGGCTAATTAGAGGCAGTCGGCTGAAAGCATGAACTACGAAACAGTCATAGGCCTTGAAGTCCACGTTCAACTGCAAACACGCAGCAAGATGTTCTGCGGCTGCTCTGCCAGTTACCAGTACGCCCCGCCCAACACCCATGTGTGCCCGGTCTGCCTGGGGCTGCCAGGTTCTCTGCCGGTCATCAACAAAAAGGCGGTCGAATACACCATAATGACCGGCCTGGCCCTGGATTGCCGAATTTCGGAGTATTCCAAGTTTGACCGCAAAAACTATCCTTATCCTGACCTCATGAAAGGTTATCAGATCTCCCAGTATGATCTTCCATTAGCCGAGGACGGGGCACTGGAAATCGAGGTCGAAAGCGGCAGGAAATCCATTGGCGTAATTCGGGTACACCTGGAGGAAGACGCGGCCAAGCTCTTACATTTCCCTGACGGGCAGGGCGAGCCCCACAGCCTGGTCGACGTAAACCGCGCCGGATCGCCCCTGATGGAAGTAGTCAGCGCCCCGGACATGCGGTCGCCTGAAGAGGCACGGGCATACCTGACCACGCTGCACTCCATTATGCAGTATTTGGGAGTTTCCGCCGGAAATATGCAGGACGGCAACTTCCGCTGCGATGCCAACGTCAGTATCCGCCCGGAAGGCAGCAGCGAGTACGGCACCCGCACAGAAATCAAGAACATGAACAGTTTCAAGTCCGTTTTCATGGCCCTGGAACACGAGGTGGACCGGCAGCGTCGCATATTGGATGACGGCGGCCGTGTGACGCAGGAAACCCGTGGGTGGGTCGAAGAACGTGGCGTAACGGTTTCCCAGCGGAGCAAGGAGCACGCGCACGACTACCGCTATTTCCCCGAACCAGACCTGCCTCCCGTGGTTATTGACAGCAAGTGGGTAGAAGAGATAAAGAGCAGGCTGCCGGAATTGGCCGGTCAGCGCAAGGCCAGGTTCGTTGAACAATATGGTTTACCCCTTTACGATGCTGACCTGCTCACGGGGACTCTTGCTATGGCCGAATACTTTGAGGAGACGGTAGCCCTACGCCCCACGGATGGGCCAAACTCCCGGTTGTATGCCAAGAACGTGAGTAACTGGATGCTGGGGGATCTGAGCCGATTGATGAACCTTGACAACATTTCGATTGAGGAGGCGAAAGTGGCGCCGAGGCAACTGGCGGCGCTTCAGAACCTGGTTGATGATGGCACCCTCAGCAACACCCTGGCCAAGGCGGTTCTGGAAGAGGCTTTCGCCTCGGGCCAGGAGCCGGGTAGAATTGTTGAACAAAAGAGCTTAAGCCAGATCAGCGACTCATCGGTTGTGGACACCGCAGTGTCACAGGCTCTGGCAGAGAACCCTAGGGCCGTCGCCGACTTCATTAGCGGGAAGGAAACGGCCTCCAGGTTCCTGGTGGGGCAGGTGATGAAGCTGACTCGGGGCCAGGCCAAGCCGGAATTAGTTCAGGAGTTGGTGCTTTCAGCCCTGGAGGCGGCCCGGGACAGCCAGTAGCTGATTCCTTCAGAATTTACCCACTTTATTGGGGAGCCACGTGCAATTATATTGTGGGGCGACCGCGTTTAGAGTCAGCCTTTGCCCCAAGTTCGGAGAGAGGAAAGAGTTTGATTTACCTGAATATTGCGCAGATTCTGGTGTCCGTAGTCCTGGTGTTGATAATTCTTAGCCAGGTCAAGGAGAGCGGCAGCGGCCTCTTTGGCAGCGCCCAGTCCACGGTTCGTACCCGTCGGGGCCTGGAAAAGACCCTCTACCAGTTTACTATCGCCCTGTCAGTCCTCTTTATTGTGGTGTCCATTATCAGCGTTGGACTCTTTTCGGTGTAAGTAACTCTTCCTGGCTTTTCACGCTTAATCTTCCTGAGTATGACCTGTAATCCC
>JAJEDS010000287.1 GCA_022821365.1 Dehalococcoidia bacterium
GAGCTTCTCAAGAATATTCACTGGACGTGGTTACGCCCACACCGGCGCCCACGGCTACACCTCTCCCGACGCCCACGCCAAGATCTCCTCTCCCTACCTCAACGCCAACCCCAACCCCGGAGATTGGAGGAGATGACGCCATAGACCCTTCCGACTTGGGAGCGATTAGGAGGTTGTCCTGGGTCAGAGACGGAATAGAGGGAGACGAACTGGAAGGAGCCAATGCCCTCATTAGTCTGAGCCGGACCGCCAACCGCAACACGTGGGACGCCCTAATGCAACGTCAGTGGTTGAGAGACGGACTAAACACTGACGAAATACAAGCGGTGTGGCATCTGAGGGTTATCGCCCGCAGGTCTGAGACGGCAGCCCAAGTGATTGTGAACATGCCGTTCCTCGAGACGATCGAGCCCGGAGATGTCTTAGCTTTAGAAACACTGGGGAAGTCTGCTTACGCCGGCGGTCCCCTGTGGGACTTCCTCGATCAGCCAGTGATCCGAGATGGTATCACTGACGAGGAGGCTTCTCTTGTCGCCACTCTTATGGGCGTGGCCGAAGTCAACCCGGACTTGGTGGACCAGTTGTTGCAGCCGGACACAGTAGCGGTGGAGACACGGAATACCGAGCTGCCCGTGGCCGGCAAGGTGGTCCTGGCGGTCATGCGCACCGTCCCCGGTTCGCCTCTCACCATGGACATACTGGAGGCCGCCTTGTACACCGTCGAGGAGTTCATGTCTCTGCCCTTCCCGGAACGGCATATCAACCACCTTATCGAAGACGCGACTCGGCACACCTTCAGTGGCACGTATTTCGGTTCGCATATCGCGACGCTGCCTGTGTTTGAAGAAACACGGCTATTGGCAAGCAGAGCCCCTAGCCTCTACGCCCACGAACTGGCCCACTATTACTGGACGGGCAACGAGACGTGGATTGATGAAGGCGCTGCCAGCTTCATGGAACTCATACACGCCAACCGAGTAAACGGGGCAGAAGTTATTCCCAAGAGAAACGCTTGTCGGTATGGAAACACCATCAAAGAGATAAAGGCTATAAACCCCGTTGCGGGAGAGGATGAAGCTTTCTGGTGCTACTACTCGCTGGGGGAGCGGCTGTTCCAGGACCTTTACCACAACATGGACGACGTGGCCTTCCGGACGGCGTTCCGTCGCCTTTACCTCATGTCCCTATTTGACGACCCGGAGGATAATTGCGAGGGGACGAGACTGGAAGTCTGCCACGTCGTGGCCGCTTTTACTACAGACGTACCAGCGGATATGGCAACCAAGGCTCAGCAAGTGATAAACCGTTGGTACGGAGATTGGCGTCTCCCCGGCACCGAGTCAGAAAACCCATACACGGAGACAGCCGTGAAGGGAATCTACGAGAGTCCCTATCTGGGCTACACAATGACTGTGCCCCCAGATTGGAAACTGACCGAAGAAACCAAGACGGATACGCGCCTGGAGCTGGTATCGGGACACGACCGTGTCACGATAAGGGTCAGAAAGCTAAAGCCCGACCAGCATTTGTCTGACGTAGTGGACCAGCGACTTATAAGTTGGAACAACCTGACATCCCGATGGGACAGGAGCGAGGTGGTCAGTTCGGAGCGAAAATCAGTTGATGGTTTGGAGTCCCACTGGCTCCGCTATCATGGGCACAAGTCCCCCAGGTTTTGCGCGATAGTTGTGATAGTCCGCGTGATGGTGGTGTCCTACGAAGACCGGAGACATAGTGTTGTTATTACGGCATACGTGTGTAACGGAAGAGAACCATGGAAAACGGACGTCGAGCGTATCGAGGATGTTGAGCGCATGCTCATGAGCTTCAAACCATGAAAAGCCCGACTCACTTTCCGCGTGGTTCTTTTGGTTGCGCCGGGGAACACACCCCTTTGCACTTTACAGGCGACAGAGTCGTCACCAATGCCAGGACTTGGGGAGGCTCTCACCTGGACCAGTTTGTAGCTGTGGTGCATAGGACACACAATCCGGCCTAACGGCGAAGCTCTGGAGGGGCACCCGGTTCAACCGGACAATTACTATCCCATTACCGGCCAGAACTACTGGAATTATCACAAGTCGCTGATAGATGAGACTGTTGAAGCCCTTGGCCGATAGTCCCGGGCGCGACTCCCGTACTGCTGGAGGGACACATGAATCGAACTTTTCCGGCGCTGGCCCCGTTTTTGCTGGCCCTGTTCTTGCTGGGCTGCCAGGAGCCAGCGCCGACGCCAACTGCAA
Source organism: Dehalococcoidia bacterium (assembly GCA_022821365.1). Classification (GTDB taxonomy): domain Bacteria; phylum Chloroflexota; class Dehalococcoidia; order Lucifugimonadales; family UBA3495; genus Bin22. Next base: position 2,244 of record JAJEDS010000287.1, read on the forward strand.
GAGTAGCGACGATACCACCAACTTCTGTGTCTCCAACTCCGATGGCTGCGCTACCAACGGCGGTACCTATCCCAACCTTTGCACCCACCGAAATTCCCAGGGTGGCGGCACAATCTGCCATGCCCACACCGCTCCCTGTACCTACGGCTGCGCCAACACTGTCACCGGCCTCAACACTGACTCCAACTTTCACGCTTACCACGGAGCCGACAGAGAAGCCTGCACCTCTCACGCCGGTTCCAGCCCCGATACCGACTGCTACGGCCGCGCCCGAACCCACTCCCACAGCCACGTTGTTACCTTCGCCTACGGCAACTGCCATCCCAACTGCTACCCCCGTAGCCGCCACGACACCCACCGTTGCACCTGCTCCCAGGGCGACCGTCCGTCCTACTCTTGCACCAACCCATACGCCAGCAGTTCACGAGCCCAATATCCCTGTAATGGACCGGGATCTGGAATACCGTTGGGTCGTCGAGTTGCCGGATGACTGGATTGAGATCAAGGAGGATTGGCGTCCGCAGGGCGAACGCTTGTACGGCAGCAGTGCCACATCTGCCCAGTTGTTGATATCGTCCCAGCACCTGCCGGAAGACTACTCACTCGATCAATTTGCCCAACTGGTGGAGGACAATCTCTCCAATGACGGGGGAGTCAGGGTCATCTCCGCCAACCCCGTGACCCTGGACGGGCGCCCGGCCCATCGCATCCATTATCGATTACGGTTATCCCCGGACCATTGCCATTTGGAAGTAACGGAGATTGTAACGATGGCCCATATCCTTCCCGGCCTGTCGGGCGGCTTCCGCCTGAAAGCCCTTGTGTGCCGGGGAGATACCGCAAGTCTCACCTAGGCCAGCGCCATACTGGACAGTTTCCGAATTACCACCGGTCCGGCGGGCTACTATACTCAACTGGCGCTGGCGAAGGGCGTAGTGATCAAGGCTCCGGAGAGCGTTGACCCGGCGGCGGTGGCGGTGGGAGCCGAGATAGTATCAGCCATGCTGTCCGGCAGGCCCGATATCGCCACATGCATGATGCTATCCAGGGCCGACCTGGCCATTGTTTCCAGGAACCACCCCGTCACGACGCTCCCGGAACACCGCTACCTGAGGGGGACCAGCGACGCCACCGGGCGCAGCCGCGACAACTTCAGTCTCCGTGGCCTGGGAGCAATCCGAGGCCGGCCCACATCCTCGGCGGGCGAAGAGCAGTTACTGGGCCAATGGGAGTCTCATCACGCCTGGTATCCTTACCGGGGTTGGGTAGCGGCCCATGAGTTCGCCCACGGAATCCAGAACCTCTGCTTCACGCCCAAGGACCACGAAGAGTGGGACGCCCTCTACTCGGCGGTAGCGAAGGAAGAGCGTTATCACGGAAACTATATGCTGGTCAACGTAATGGAGTTCTTTGCTATTCTCAGTTCCGCGTACTTTGAGGCAACTAACGAAATTCCTGACATCCGTGACCGCGACGACCTGAAGGCAAGTCTTCCAGACGTCTATCGAGCTTTGCAGGATATATACGGCGACGCGGTTCTGCCGCAGGAATACCGGACCGCTCACCAGGCGCCGACGCCTGCCGTTATGGCCCAAGTCGAAGAAGTGAATATGGAGAGGTTTGACGAAGCTCTTCTCGAACTGATGGATAAGTATGACATTCCTGGTGGTGCGGTTGCCGTAGTAAAGGACGGGCGGCTGGTACTGGCCCGCGGATACGGTGTGGGGGACGTGGACAGCGGGGAGCCGGTACAACCCGATTCCCTGTTCCGCATCGCCAGCATTTCCAAGCCGATTACGGCCGTCGCCATTCTGTGGCTGGTGGAGAGCGGCGACCTGGACCTGGACGACCGGGCCTTTGATATATTGAATGACTACGAAGCCCTTGAGAGAGACGACGCGGACCCCAGGATACGCGAGGTTACGGTGCGGCAGTTATTGCAGCACTCTGGCGGCTGGGACCGAGACAAGAGCTTCGATGCAATGTGGATTGCCGGAAGAGTCGAGCGTGAGCTTGGGGTCCCCAAGCCGGTTTCCTGTGCAGACATCATCACCTTCATGCTTAAGAAGTCCCTCGACTTCGATCCCGGCGCCAGATACTCCTATTCCAACTTGGGCTACTGCATCCTGGGACGCATCATTGAAGAGGTCTCTGGACAGCCTTACGAGGAGTACGTCAGGAACCAGTTACTGCTGCCCATCGGCATTGCCCGGATGCGGATCGGCGGCACACTTCCCGACGACCGCGCGGATGGAGAGGTTAGTTATTACGGATATCTGGGCCAGAGCTGGGCTTGGTCCGTTCTTCCAGGCACAGAACAGCAGGTCCCGTGGCCCTACGGGGGATTCCACCTCAAGACGATGGACTCCCACGGAGGCTGGATAGCTTCAACGATCGACCTAGTGCGCTTCGCTACGGCTTTGGGCGGGAGACCGCCGCTTCTGCTTGAGCGACCTTCCATCGCCCAGATGTTATCTCGACCCGACTTATCTACTAGGCAGGACAGAGCATCTTATTATGGGATGGGCTGGAGTGTAAGGCCATGGCCAGGCGGGGCGAACTGGTGGCATTTTGGGTCGATGCCGGGAAGCGAGTCAATGCTCGTGCGAACCCACAATGGAATGGTCTGGGCCGCTCTGTTCAATTCCAGACCTGAAAATCGGGACGGATTCATAGACGAAATTGACCGATTGCTATGGGACAGCTTCGAGGACGTAGAGCGGTGGCCTGCCCACGACCTATTCACTACATATGGCTACGGAGACCAACCTGCTGCTACTCCTAGCCCCCTAGACACAACCGAAACTTACGAGGACGAACGCTTCGGCTGGACTATGGACCTGCCCTCAGGTTGGCAGGTAACCGAGAAGACTGAACTCTTTACCAGGCTGCAGCTGCACAACCACTTTGTGTACGTCGAAGTCTCGCCTCTCCAGTCCGAGGTCAACATCAAAGGCACGATAGGAAACAGAATCCGGGCGTGGCGCGAGTGGACCGACAATTGGCAGACGAGCCGGGTTGTTAGACAGGAGAGCGAGACCCTGGGCGGAGTGAAATCGTATTGGATCCACTACCAAGGCCATGAATCATCCCAATACTGTCCAATCAACGTGATGGACCGCTTGCTTGTGACCCATTATGAAGGACGACAATTCGGCATTATCCTGAGAGGCCAGGTGTGCGGCGGCAACGCCCAGGACGTTAAGCGATTAGAAGAATTGGTCCGCAGTCTTATGCCCTGACCTGGCCACCCCCCAACCGGGACAGCAGGAGTTGCAGAAGACGCCTGCCCCTCCATAGGACTCCGCAAGAAGTGCACAGGCTATCCAGGTTCAAGGGCTCCGGAAAAGCCGCTGGAGCCAGTCCTCCACTGTGGCTCACCCTGCCTGGGTGATTGGTGATGGTCCTTGCTCCGACTCCTCGGTCCGGTCAACGGTTGGCGGCGCCTTCGCCGGTGCAACCGGCACCGCAGCTCACCCCTGGCCGCCGTCCACCAGGCCGATGCGCACGGCCCAGACCACCATCTGCTGCCTGTTCCTGAACCCCAGCTTCCGCTGGATGCCCGACATGGCGTTGCGCACCGTCAGCCCACTGGTGCCCCTGACCTGGCCGATCTCCTGGTAGGTCAGCCCCTGGGCAAACAGCTTCAGGATCTCCCGCTCCCGTTCCGTCAGGGCCTTCAACGGCTCCGGGATACTCTCGGAAGGGCCGCTTCGCATTGCCTGAGTCAACTCCCTGGCCGCGTCTCCCGGGATGCGGAACTCCCCTTGGGCCACCTCCCGCAGGGTGGCGAGCAGTTGCTCCTTGCCGGAGTACTTCTGCAGGTAGCCGGTGGCCCCGGCGGCGATGGACCGGACGATGGCGTCCTGCTCGTTGGAGGCGGTCAGCATCAGGACCTTGGTGCCGGGCAGCCGGTCGGTGATCTCTCTACATGCCTCGATGCCGTCCATCACCGGCATGATCAGGTCCATGACGACCACGTCCGGGGCGATTTCATCCACCACCCGCAGCGCCTCCGCACCGTCCGCTGCCTGGGCCACCACCCGGTATTCCCCAGTGTTCTCCAGGGCGTCCCGCAACAGGTCCCGCATCACCTGGTGGTCGTCCACCAGCATTACCCGGGTTCGCGTGTCGCAAGTCATCTAGTCTCCTCCTGTGATAGCTAGATAGGGAACAACGCAGGTCACGGTAGTTCCGCCACCAACCGTCCCCGAATTCACTTCCAGCGTCCCGCCCATCCGCTGGGCGTCCGCCCGCATGTTCCGGAACCCGTGGCCCCGGGCCTCATAGTCCGGCGGCAAACCGATGCCGTCGTCGGACACGGATAGGCGCAGCTCGCCTTCCGTGCAGTCCAGCTCTATGGTCACCCTGCCAGCCTGGGCGTGGCGCATCACGTTGGTCAGGGCGTTGTGGGCGATGGAGAAGAGCAGGCTCTTGGTGATGGTCGGCAGGGGCGGTTCAGTGCCCCGCTGGGTGAACTCCGCCGGAACCGAGGTAATGACGGTAAAGGTGGCGGCGTGGGCCTCCAGGACCTCGCCCAGCTCCTCCCCCCGGAATACCCGCCCCCCGTCTATCGGATGTCTCAGCTCCCACATGGCCGACCGGGACAGTTCCACCGCCAGTTGCAGCTTGGCCTTCAGCGCCCCCTGGGACTCTTCCACCAGTTCCAGGGCCCCTTCCACGCCCAAACCGGTCATGTAGGCCCACTGGGCCGTGGTGTCGTGGATGGTCTGGGAGATTTCGATGCGCTGGCGCTGCAGTTCCCGCTCTCGCTCCAGCCCCCGGCGTCTCCGGTCTCGCTCGAAGCCGGTGATGATGCTGACCGCCGCCGAGACGGCGTACAGGGCCACCACCCGGTAGGCCAGGTTAGTCTCCTCTTTTGCGGCCAGGTCCAGACCCGGCTCCACCAGCACGCTCAGGACCGAATAGACCGCCACCACCAGCGTGGTCCAGGACAGGGCGAGACGGGGGGATGTGAACACCCAGGCGAACATGGCCACTGCGAAGTAGTACAGGGTGAAGTAGGGGCTGTCGAACCCGCCCGACAGCGACACGCTGAAGGAAATCCCGGCCAGGTCCATGGCGCTCAACCCCAGCAGCCAGGCCGGCCTGGCGCTCCTATCATGGCGCACCAGGTAATGGACATAGCCGTTGACCGCCATAAACCCCAGGACGTAGAAGTTGTTCAGCACTTGGCTGAGGGCGCCGTACTCCACCCGGTAGTTGACCTCCAGGAGGCAGAAGACCAGCACGAACCACCGCACCCACAGGGACACCTGGGCGGCGTGAAGCAGTTCCTCGGGATCGGTCCTACCCAACCCCCGCAGCAACTCCGCAAGCTTTCCGAACTCTATGGGTTTCACACTTATTGGGGCTCCCTTACAGGTATTGCAGACGGCCGTCGCCAGTTCGCAGATAATTCGCAAATCCCGCCATTCAACACTGGAACCACGGGCGCTTCCCACGAAAGCCTGGGGTTCCTCCCTGGTGCAAGGCGCAAGAAGCGAGACGCTGCCACCAAACTACCGCCGATTTGCAGTCCCGGCAAGATTCCAAATGAACCTGCTGTTGTCGTTATGAACACACAGAAGGTCATTCCAATCGCCCGTAGTGGTGGCGCACGGACGGGAGGGAATCTGGTTCCGCCTACCTGCCTTGAAGCGTAGTGAGCTCTGGGAGCGGTGCCGGGTCAGGAGGCAATTTGGAAACGCCCGTCCGCCCGAAGTCACGCCAGTTTTGCAGGTGCAGGGAGTACCCGATTGCCCCGTGCAAGCTGACCGGTTTCGGGATGCCGGGTACGTCGGCACTTCGCTGCTTCCCGTTTGTCCTGAATAACGAACTTCAACCCCGCACAACGGGGAAAGGCCCGGCCGAATTTCTCCTGGTGTTGGGGAAATCCGGTGCCCAATCACCGGCGTCCTGCGGGGATAAGACTTATGGTGGAAGGCTGGTTTGGCAGATTTACAAGACGTGAGTAACGCACGGAAGAAGTTCAGAACACATTACGTAAATGTTATAATGGCCACGCCCTGAGGCCGTTGTGTGGTGTGGAAAAGGGGGCGGAAGGACTCGGTACATTGAGCCCCGGCGCCAGGGGAGAAGGAGTCCGTGGAGAGTTTCAACTGGCACGTCGCTTTGGCGTGGCGTCCTAGCAGTCTGTCCGAGAAACAGGTTGCGTGAAGGAATGGGTGTATGATGAGGGGGCACCTGGAGACGGAGGTCCCACGATGAGCAAGACCTACCTT
>JAJEDS010000356.1 GCA_022821365.1 Dehalococcoidia bacterium
GGCCAAGGCCGAAGCCCTGGCCCAAGTCCAGATCGCAGCCGACTAACCATCTCAGCCGACTAACCATGGTGACATTTTCGCTTTCCATTTAACGGGACAGAATCGCTGGACAACAACATGTTCAAGGTTACGCGGTGGGTCAGTGTATGCGAAACCCGCCGGATTGACGATTCTGAGGGCCAGGTGAAGATGCAACTGTAGCAGGGTTTCATTAGGGTGGTTTTGCAGGGGAGCCAAGGCAGCCACAAGGGCTGCCCCTACGAGTGTTTGGCGAACTCCGCAGCCACGCCCCGTTGGGGTGAAATATGGCATAATGGGCCGAACTCCATACCAGCGATCGCTACCATTCCAACAATCGCCATAAGGAATACGCTATGTTTGACAAGATCCAGCACATTGGTTACTACTGCGCCGACCTGGAGGCCGCCATTGCCTGGTACAACAAGGGCTTCGGGGCGGAGAGCGCCGGGGGCGGCGACGTGGCCGTGAGTGTCCAGGTGCCCGGGGGCGGCATCAACGCCTTCCTGCGCTTCGGCCAGGTGGAGGTGGAACTGATCCAGCCGGGCGATACTTCCGGCCTGCCCATGGACGGGCTGGTGATGCACCACGTGGCCTACGTGGTCCCCGACATCCACAAGGCCATCGAGGAGTGCAAGGGCCGGGGCTTCCGGTTCACCGCCGACGCGCCCCGCACCAACCAGCTGGGCCAGCAGCTGCTGTACTTCCATCCCGAGACCACCAACAACGTCCTGATGCACCTGACCCAGCTTCCGGCACCGGAGGACGCGGTGATGACGGGCGTGGGCGGCGGCGTGCAGGTGGCCAAGATTGTCCACGCCGGATACCGGGTGCCCAACCTGGAGGACGCCATCGCCTGGTACGTGGAGAAGTTCGACGGGGAGCACATCGGCGGCGGGCCGTCGCGCACGGGCAGCCGGAACGCCTTCGTCAACTTCGGGCAGGTGCAGGTGGAGCTGATTGAGCCTCACGAGCCGGAGCAACTGGGCGGCCACCACGAAATGGACCACGTGGGCTACGTGATGGACGACATCCACGCGGGCATTGACGCCTGCTGCAGCCGGGGCTTCCAGTTCGTGGCCGACACGCCCAACACCAACTCGGTGGGCCAGCAGGTGCTGTACTTCGACACGGCCACCAGCATGGGCAGCCGTATGCACCTGACGCAGCTTCCCGATTAGTTTTTTTGATCCACGAATGGGCACGAATATTCACTAATGGGAAACCGTCTTAAAGTCCCTTCCCCCTTGACGGGGGAAGGTCAGGATGGGGGTGAATAGTGGTGGGCCAATCCCTTTGTCAGGCAATGCTACAGTTTTGAGATAGTTTCTAATTCGTGCTCATTCGTGTCTATTCGTGGATAAGAGAGAAATGGACAACATCATACTGGTGGGGTTTATGGCTTCGGGGAAGAGCCACGTGGGGCGCATCCTGTCGGAGCGCACGGGGATGCCGCTGGTGGACGCCGATTCGGTGATTGTGGAACGGGCGGGGAAGTCCATTGAGCAGATTTTTGCCGATGAGGGGGAGGCGGTCTTCCGCGCGCTGGAGCGGGAAGTAATTGCTGAGTTATGCAGCGATAAAGGGCAGATTATCTCCGCCGGCGGCGGGGCCTTTGTTGATCCCGATAACCGGCGGGCCATGCTGGCGGGCGGCATGGTCTTCTGTCTCCAGGCCCGCCCCGAAACCATCTACCATCGGCTCAAGCTGGACAACGAAACAGGGCAGGCGGTGCGGCCCCTGCTGGCCGGGCCGGACCCGCTGCGGCGGATTCGGGAATTGCTGGCCCAGCGGGCGGAAGCCTACGGGCAGGCCCACCATTGCATTGACACCGATGAGTTGACGCCGGAGGAAGTTGTTGAGCAGGCCCTGAACCTGCTCCCTACTGATGCCCCATCCAGCACATAACACCCCATTCGTGAACCTTCGTGTCCCTTCGTGGATAAACAGACAACCGGAGCAACATTATGACCAATATCGCAAGCAACAACCCCGACCTGGCAGCTACCGTTCACCACTCGGGCGGCAGCTATCCCGTGGTGGCCGGCTGGGGCGTTATCGACCGGCTGGGCGACTGGCTGGAAGACCTGGGCATTGGCAGTCCCGTCTATATCATCACCGACGAAAACCTGATGAACCGTTACGGGCGGCGGGCCCAGCGGGCCCTGCAGCGGAAGGGCATCGGCGCCCACTGCTTCATCATCCCGCCCGGGGAGCCCAGCAAGACCAACAGCCTGGCCCAGGCCATCTACGAGTGGCTGGTGGGACTGCGGGCCGAACGGGGCCACGCCATCCTGGCCGTGGGCGGCGGCGTGGTGGGCGACCTGGCCGGGTACGTGGCGGCCACTTTCCTGCGGGGTGTTCCCTTCGTGCAGGTGCCCACCAGCATGGCGGCCATGGTGGACGCATCCATCGGCGGCAAGGTGGCAGTGAACCTGCCCCAGGGCAAGAACCTGGTGGGGGCCTTCTACCAGCCCAAAGCGGTGCTGGCCGACGTGGAGGCCCTGTCCACCCTGGGCAAGCGGGAACTGTCGGAGGGGTGGGCCGAGGCCATCAAGCACGGGTTCATCATGGACGCAAACCTGGTGGACGTGTTCGAGGAGCACGCCGAGGCGCTGATGGAGGTGGAGCCGGAGATTTCCACCGAGGTGATACGGCGCAGCATGGCCATTAAGGCCGACGTGGTGAGCCAGGACGAGCGGGAGACCCTGGACATCCGCATCCTGCTGAACTACGGCCACACCATAGGCCACGCCCTGGAGGCGTCCACCGAGTACGGCCGTTTCATGCACGGCGAGGGAGTGTCCATCGGCATGATGGGCGCCGCCAAAATGGCCTGCGAGCTGGGCTTCCACGGCCAGGACGTGGTGGACCGCCAGTACGAACTGCTGCAAAGGTTCAACCTGCCCACCACCGCCCAGGGCGTCGACGTTGAGGGCATCCGCCGCGCCATGTCCCTGGACAAGAAGGTCTCCGGCGGCGCCAACCGCTGGGTAATGCTGGACCGGGTGGGCCAGGCCAGTGTGCGGCGGAATGTGCCGGTGGAGTTGGTGGACAGGACGGTTAGGGAGATTGTGGGGTAGGGGATTCGGACATGGATGGACAGGATATACAGGATGAGGGGTAAGGATTGGCAGAAGTGCTGGCGATGCTTTCTTTGTCAGCGCGTTTAGCTGCAAGTACAATAAACCAGCGGTTACAGAATGCCTTATGAATGGGATGAGGAAAAGAGAGCAGAGACCTTGAGGGAACGAGGCGTTGACTTCGGGTCGATAGACCGCTTTGACTGGGACACAGCTTTGACTCGGCGCAGTGACCGAGGCGGCGAAAGCCGATGGACGAGCATCGGTTATATTGGTGACCGTCTCTACCACGTAGTTTGGACTAGACGCGGAATCTCAACTCGCATCATCAGCCTGCGGAAGGCGAACTTTAGGGAGAGCTCAATTTATGACGAACAAGATTCGTAAGACGATTTACCCTACTCCCGAGGAAGATGCCGAAATTAACCGTCAAATCGCCGCCGACCCGGACGACTTTGAACTGGACGAGGAATGGTTCAAGGAAGCCAAACCATCGGCGGAAATCATCCCCGATATCCTAGAAAGATACCATCGGGAACAAGAGGATTTAAGGTCGGGAAGAAAGGAAAGGCTGTACATCCTCGTCGACAAGGAGTTACTGGATTACTTTCGCGACCAAGGCGGCGATTGGCATGAACGGATTAACGAGGCGCTGCGGGGAGTTGTGGATAAACAGGCCGCTGGGTAATGCTGGACAGGGTGGGCCAGGCCTCGGTGCGGCGGAATGTGCCGGTGGAGTTGGTGGATAGGACGGTTAGGGAGATTGTGGGGTAGGGGAGCGGACATGGATGGGCAGGATGGGGTTGATAGGCGGCTGACAGGACCCTGCCCTTAGTCGTTCCAAGACTTCAGCCAGATGCGGAAAGAAGAGCTACTCAAGGACGGCACACGCACCGAATCCCGTTTTACGCTGCCTTGCTTTCGGTCTCCATGCGTTTGTGGGCCTCGGTCAGCACTTCTCGCAACTGGGTGGCCATGCCCGGGTCGGGTTCCCCCGCCAAGGCCGTGCAAGCCAGCTTTTCCGCCAGCCTGGGTTGGTCGCAGTCTAAAGCCAGCCAGCCAGCGCTGCGGTGAAGAATGTCCCAGGTCAACCCTTCTGATACCTCCAGCGATGAAATGGCATCCAGCTCCAGATCCAGGGCCCGCGCAAACATTTCCTTCGCTTTGGCGGTATTGCCATTGCCCCTCTCTCTGTCAGCGAAGAAAGCCACTTCCATTGCCTTTTCGTGTGACTCCCTGGAAAGCGTCATTTCTTTCGCACCTCCGCTATGGGACGTCCAAATTCTACGACTATCACATAGGCGGGAATCCCCAAATGGTCAGATGCATCAGTCTGCAGTAGCTTCTGGTTTACCCTGCCGCTTATCTGGGTATCGGTGCCTGACATTATGCCTGAAACTTCCAGCCTGCCACGAACAGTTACCTGTTCATCTATCAGCAGAGGCGCCAATGACGTCGTTACCGCTTCTTCGGCTTCACTCATATTTGCCGTATTCCGGTCACCCAGAAAATAATCGAAGCCCGTACCTCTCCTTGAACGCAGAATAACCAACTGTTCCAACAACACGTTGGATAGCATTACCGCTATGCAGGCAGCGCCATCTTCCACAGCCTCAACCGGGTCGTTCCATCCCCTGAGGGCCTGTGGCGTAGCCCTTGTCCACGTCAACCGAAAGACCCTCTGTATTGCGCCTGTCACCCCAAGGTTATCTCCCGGCGAATGCCCCTGAGAGTCCAGGCATACGGCCCCCGCTTGTTCGAGGGCAGCGCCAATCGCGGCCGAAATGCCGGGATTATATGCTGTAGCCAGTTGACCGAGATCGAGCATTGTCAGTTGTGGGGACGAGTTGTGCATCTTCGTGAATCATTCATTATTCAAGAAAGAGGAGAGTAGCTCGATCGCCAGACTAAAGCTCTGGCAGTTTAGCAACCGCTCACCTGCACTACAATACCCCATCGTCACCACATACTCCACGGAATCAGCGTAACCGGTTGTTATCCCTCCTCAATGCCCAAATACCAGATCCTCATCAACCCCCAGGTCTCCCCACCTCCCCCCAATTGCCCCACCCCCACCCCAACCCGTATAATACCCCCA
>JAJEDS010000014.1 GCA_022821365.1 Dehalococcoidia bacterium
AGCATAACTATAGAAAGGCACTCCCCTGAAAAATGTGCGCGATTTCGATGACACCTACAGTACGTTAATTCTAAACATTTAGTATAATGATAAATGTAAGGAGTCATATAGGGTCTGGCCCACTTGGACAGGCGACTCCTCTGGAGGTAGGAAGTATGCAACTGTTTGAGATTATGAGCGAATTTGGTTACGAGCAAATGGTAATGTGCTCCGACCCGGCCTCCGGCCTGAAGGCCATCATTGCCATCCACGACACGACCCTGGGGCCGGCCTGCGGCGGCACCCGGATCTGGCCCTATGCCACGGAGGAGGCAGCCCTGCAGGACGCACTGCGTCTGGGCCGGGCCATGACCTACAAGTCCGCCACTGCCGGCCTGAACATGGGCGGTGGCAAAGGCGTCATCATAGCCGACCCCAACACCCAGAAGACGGAGGCCCTGCTCCGGGCCTATGGTCGGTTTGTCGATACGCTCGGCGGTCGTTACCTGACCACTACCGACGTGGGCAGCACCGGTCGGGACCTGGAGTTTGTAAGCCAGGAAACCGGCTACGTGGTGGGGCTGCCCCTGTCCCTGGGCGGCAGCGGCGACACGTCCATTATGACCGGCCTGGGCGTGTACATGGGCATGAAGGCGTGCGCCAGGGAAACCTGGGGGGCCGATTCCCTGCGGGGGAAGCGGGTGGCCATGCAGGGCTTTGGCAAGGTGGCCTATCACACCGCACAGCACCTGTTGGAAGAGGACGCCCAGGTGGTGGTTTCCGACGTCTACAGCGGCGCGCTGGACAGGGCCAGGGACATGGGTCTGAAGGTGGTAGCGCCGGAGGAAATCTACGACGTCCAGTGCGATATTTTCTCCCCCTGCGCCTTGGGTGGAGTGATAAACGGTGATACCATACCGCGGCTAAGGTGCCAGGTGGTCGCCGGCGGGGCCAACAATCAGCTCCTGACAGACGAGGATGGTGAGGAACTTCACCGGAGGGGAATCCTGTACGCGCCGGACTACGTGGTGAACGCCGGCGGGATAATCAACGTTTCCGCCGAAGTGGGAATGGCCTACAACCCGGACCTGGCCAGGGAAAAGACGGAGCGCATCTACGAAGTCATGGAGCGGGTAATTCACACGTCCAAGCGGGAGGAAATACCCACTTTTATGGCCGCAGACCGCCTGGCCGAGGACCGCCTTGCCTCGGTTCGGGGTGTGCGCCAATTGCGCCGCGCTCGCTAGACCCGCCGGGGAATTGCTTCGAGTGGACTGGCGGCAACAAGGGGCAACAAGGGGGGGAGGGCAAAACGGCCCTCCCTCCCTGGCCGTTCAGAACGCCAGGCGATTCAGCCGCTATTCGACGTTTAGCGTGGCCTCGCCAAGTCCATCAATCGAAACCACGGCCCTGTCGCCCTTATTCTGGAACTTGGGTGGCACAATGCTGCCCGTGATTACCACCGTCCCGGCGGGCAGCCCCTCACCCTCGCCCGCCAGTTTATTTGCCAGCCAGGCCAAAGGTTCCAAGGGGTGGCCCATCACGTCTGACCCGTAGCCGGAACCAACCTCTTCTCCGTTGACGGTTGCTATGCCCTTGGCGGCCGCCAAATCCAGGCTGCGCCAGTCCGAAACCGGCGGCCCCAGGATGGCGCCGGCATTGGAAATGTTGGTCGCCACTGACGTCAGCGTCCTGACCAGGCCGTACACGCCTTCGGGCAGCCGCATGTCAATCACTTCGAAGGCGGCCATAACCTCACCCACAGCCCCAGCCACCGAGTCCCGAGTGTAAGGCGCGCCGGACGGAGGCAGATCGGAAGCCAACCGCACCGCAACCTCGCATTCGAAGCCCAGCCGCCGGTAGGCGTCGGATTTTAGAGTCGCGGGTGACTGGTAAATGGTGGTGGACATCAACGCCCCGGCACAGGGTTCGGTCCAACCGGCCTGCTGCTGCATGGCGGCGGTGGTGTAGGCCAGCTTGTATCCGGCCACCTGGCCCTGTTCTTCTGCCAGCAGTTCCAGGTATTCCCGCTGTACTGCGTATGCCTCGTCGATGGCTCCAATGTTCCAGGGCCCGGGAAGGGCAGTGAATGGTTGCCCGTCCTGGTACTCGGCGAAGAGGGAACGTGCAGCTTCAACGATTATGGCGCTGGATAACATGTAAAGGCCTCCATTGTTTGGTTTCCCTGGCTGATCTGGCGGCTATCCCGGAAATAAGGGCCGGGTGTCCTGGAGCAGGTGATACAAATGAGAAGGTCGGACTGAGCGCTGGTGGGCGCTGTCCGACCTGTCTTTCCTACGAGTACGGGCTAGCCGGGAACAGAATCCCGGCCGAAGGTCTTAGTGAGCTTCGCTGGGAGCTTCGAACCCCGCGTCCCGGTGTCCGCCGTCACAGAAGGGCTTGTTGCTGGAGGCGCCGCAGCGGCACAGGGAGACCCACTGTCCCTCGGGAATGGAGTAGTTGTTGCCGGCCTGATCAACGATTTCAATGGGGCCGGTGACACGGTTGGGCCCGTTGGCCCGAATTTCGATCTTCACGTCTGCCATGAATTTTCCTCCCCTTTACGTTTATTTGGTCAATGATGTATAGCCGGCCCTGGCACATGACTTGCAATGGCGCCAAAGCTTATCTGGACAGCAACGCTAGTCTGACAGCGGTACAAATCAGTGTCAAGGTACGGTCTAATGGAAGCAGCCGCCACCGCAGCAACCGCCGCCCCGCATGGGGGGCACCGGCATCTGGCTGAACTCGCTGCTGCCGGAGGAGTCACCAGCGGTGATGGATGCAAAGACCGAGAGAGCCCGCTTGGCAGGCTGCTCGCACTGGGGGCAGTCGGCTCCCGTCGCGCTCATGGACTGCAGTTTTTCAAACTTGTGGTTACAGGTAGGGCACATGTACTCATAAATGGGCATGGTGAGTCATCCTCCCGGGAATTTCGTAAATTACTGAATGGAAATTTACCCGACCTCAAGGTGGTAGTCAAGGATTCTGGCTGTCGCGGCGACGTGAGAATCAGGAAACCGCCTTCATTCGACAGTCGGTTATACCAATTGACGGCTGCAGGGTTTGGGGGTTGCTAAGATTCTACACAGTTTGGTCTTGACGCCGGCTAATGAACCATAGATAGCCGCTGCTGACTGACACCAACAAGGCAGCCCCGGCGATTGTTGTAAATGCTATCCGCATCGTGGCGTCAAACCAGAACCCTTGGGGGAACATGATCAGCAGGTAATCGGTTCGTGGGTCCAGCTGCCACAGGTCATTGGTGAAGCTGACCTGGTGGAAGAGAAGGAACAAGGAGTCAAACCCCACCAGTGCAAACAGTCCTACCGCAAGGACCAACGCCAGCGTTAGAAGGCCCCCATAGAGTCCCAACGTTGCCATTTGCCGGGCGAAGCCCCGCCGCCATAAGTAGTAGCCCCCGCCATTGACTATCAGCAGAAACACCAGGGTTATGGCCGCCACCCAATAGACGCCGCGGACCAGTCCCTTAACGTCCCGCATGTGGTGGACCTCGCGTTCGTTATAGAGTTCCCGTTCCATTCCATAGACGGGAACAACAACCCTCAGGGGTTCTTCCGGCGAGTTGAAGTAACGGCGGAGCTCGGCGCCCACCCGTATCAGGTCTTCGTCGGTGATGCCCGAATACACCGAGATGTTGTACTTCTCGAAGCCCCTCCGGTACAGCCCTGGATCGTTAATTGCCCAGGTAACGCTGGCGGCGATAAGAAACAAGGGGACTGACACTACGGCCAAAACTGCCAGTGTGCGCCTGAGTCCTTCGGGAACATTGATATGTGGGGCTTTCAAAATGGCATATCCTCTCGGCGGGGGACCGTAACGGATCAGGTGCGATTGCCTTCTACACTAGCACCGCACTCCCGGTTGAGCAATCAGGGGCAGCCCTCTATAATTCCCGCCATGATTGATGAACAGCCCTCTCAGCTATTGCCGGACAAGGACCTGGGCGACTTTCAGACCCTGGTTGACGTGGTCGCCAGGTTACGGGCTCCCGGGGGTTGTCCCTGTGACCGGGAGCAGACCCATGAGTCTCTGAAACGCCACCTGCTCGAAGAGTGTTACGAAGCCCTGGAGGCCATCGACCAGGGCACGCCCTCGCTGCTGGCGGAGGAACTGGGCGACATTCTGGTGCAGGTCGCCTTCCACGCCGACATCGCCCGGGAGGCGGGCGACTTTACCCTTGCCGATGTGCTGACCGCCATAAACAGCAAGCTGGTGCGTCGCCATCCCCACGTATTTGGGGATACCAGCGTTTCCGATGCGCGGGAAGTGGAACTTAACTGGGAGCAGTTGAAGGCCGCCGAACGGGCCAAGCAGGGAGTCCGCAAGTCGCCGGTGGACGGCATACCCAGCGCACTGCCGGCTCTCAGCTACGCCCAGCTTATGCAGGACCGGGTTGCGCGGGTGGGTTTCGAATGGGAAGACGTAGGCGGCGTCATCGACAAGCTGGTTGAAGAGGCAGGGGAGTTCCGGAAGGCTACAACCGACGCCGAGAGGGTCCACGAACTTGGCGACCTGTTCCTGGTGATGGTCAACCTTTGCCGGTGGATGGACGTACAGGCCGAAGACGCGCTGCGCCAGGCTAACGGCCGGTTCCGGTCGAGGTACCTGAAAATGGAAGAACTGGCCGAGCAGCGGGGCCTGGACTTTGAGCAGTTGCCCCTGGACAACAAAGAAGCGCTCTGGCAGGAAGCCAAAAAGATTGTAGGTTAACTCCGATACCGGGTCAGATACAGTCTTCCGGTGGCGCCATTCGGAATGAAAGAAGGGTGGTCAGGAAATGGCGGCATTGAAACGGGTTTTATCAGTCTATCTCCTGGTAATCGCCCTGCTGGTCGGTATTAACTGGGTCGCCACGCCTTTGTATCACGATGGCACCGCCAACTATTGGACTTGGGAGATCCTCAACTGGTTCATGGCAGTGGCAGTGATCATTGTCCTTGTGGTCAACAGCGTCCGGAAGCACCGCTTCTGCCGCCTAGAAGAGGACGACAATACCATCACGCGGGAATACCTGGAAATCAACGTCGCTTTCGCCGCCTCCATTGTTCTCACCCTGTGGTACTTCTGGAACTGGTTTGCCAGTCTCAACCCGGGCAGTGAACCCGAAGTCGTGGGCCTGATTCACCTGGAGTGGTGGGCCTTCGTTAATCCCATCGGGGTGCTGGTTTACGCTTACACCGGGGCCCACCTGTGGCGCACTGCTGCGGCCGACTGAAGTTAAAGAGGCAGCTGAAGGCAGTTCTGAAAGCGGACCCGCATGCAGAGGGCTACCAACTTCAAGGCAGACAAAGTTTCCAATTTATAACGGCCGGGAATTCATGCAACTTACAGAAAGCCACGCCAGGTCATTCGTCAAAGCGGCCCAGGACCTGGAGCCTCACATCCATGCAGCGCAGGAAGAGATGGACCGCGAACGCAAGATTCCTGACCATCTTGCTCGCCTGGTGGACAAGGCCGGGATTTATCAACTTTTCCTGCCGGCCAGCATGGGCGGCCCGCAGTTGCATCCCGTCATTGCCTACCAGGCCATGGAAGAAGTCTCGCGTGTAGAAGCCTCGGTGGGCTGGTGCGGGTTGCTCTCCAACGGCGGCGCCCTCTTCACCGGCAACTTTACTCCCGAAGCCGCCCGTCGCATGTTCGGCAATCCCCCCGAGTTTCGCTGCGCCGGTTCCTTCCGACCACTGGGAGAATCATGCCCCGTGCCCGGGGGCTACCGGGTAAACGGCCGTTGGGACTACGCCAGCGGCATAGCCAATGCCAATTGGCTTTTCATAAATTCCCGGGTAGTGGACGACGACGGGCCACGGCTGACTGAAGCCGGCCGGCCCGACACGGTTATGCTGTTCACTCCAATGGAAACGGCAACGGTGTACGATACCTGGCACGTGGTTGGACTTTGCGGCACTGGCAGTAACGATTTCGTGCTGGAGGACGTATTCGTCCCAACAGAGCGCTCCTTCCGCCTTTATGACCCGCCCCTTGAGCCGGGGTTTCTTTACCACCCCAGGACCTTATTGATCGCTATCTGGGTGCTGGTGTCGGCCGTGGCCCTGGGCGCGGCCAGGGGGGCGATGGATGCCTTCAAGGAATTGGCCTCCGGATCGGGGACCACCATATCCACCACCCTGTTGCGGGACCGACCACACGTCCAGTCGAAGGTGGGTGAGGCTGAAGCCATGATCAGCGGCGCTCGGGCCTACCTGCTGGACGCAATGAACCGGGCCTGGGACTCATTCTCCGAGGATATGCCCCTGCCCAGCCCCGATATTGCCCAGGCCAGGCTGGCCATCACCCAGTCCATACACCAGGCTGCACGGTCGGTGGACATTCTGTTCCACGCCGCCGGGACCAATGCCATCCACCGCCGCAACGGTCTGGAGCGGCGCTGGCGGGACGTGCATGTGGTGGTGCAGCACGGGGCAGGCCTGTTATCCAACTACGAATTTGGAGGCTAGGCGTTGATGGGTCTGCGCCCCAATGATGCGGGCTGGTAGTGGGACGGGCCCGAGACTTCGGCTAATCGTACGGATTGCCCAGCAGGGCGGAGGGGTCGAGATAGAAAACACCGCCGGCCAGCAGCCTGGGCAGGTCCGGACCCAGAATGCCGACTGCCGGCGCTTGGCCAGCGGGGCGGCCGGTGAGCCTCTCCGACAGGGTGCGCCTGGGCCGCAGCCAGCGAGGCTTTGCCTTTCCCGATTCAATTCCGGCTAACTGGCCGGCCAGTTGCAGCGACTGATCAAAGTCCATCAACTCGTCCACCAGGCCTATTTCCTTGCCCCGGCGCGCGGTGAACACCTCTCCCGTGGCGAGTTCCCGTGCCTGTTCATCGCTCATATCCCTTCCAGCCATCACCACTGCAAGGAAACTCTCGTATATTTCGGAAATAAGCCCCTGGAATTTTTCCGATTCCTCAGCGGTCGGGCTGCGCCAGAATCCTCCCATGTCCTTCAGCCGCCCCCCCTTTATCACCGATACCTCGATTCCGGCCCGTCCCAACAATTGTTCCATGATGGGACGCAGGTAGATGACGCCTATTGAACCGACCAGGGCGGAAGGCAGCGCGGTAACCTTGCTGGCGCCGCAGGCGATGTAATAGCCCCCGGATGCTCCCATGTCGCGAATGTAGGCAACCACCGGCTTCTGGGCCGCAACTTTTGCCACATTCAGGTACAGCGCTTCCGAGGCCGACGCCGATCCCCCGGGTGATTGAATGTCCAGCAGAAGGGCCCGGTAACGCCGATTAGTTGCAACCTCGGAGAAGAGCTTGGAGTACATTGTTTCTCGAACCCGCGTGCCGATGCTGCCGTGGAGTTCAATGACGGCAACGCCATTACCGCGTCGGAACCTGGGGAGAGAGGGCATAGTGGGACCTCTGCAATATGTGAATTGTCAGAGGTTATAGTAGCACAGTGGCGAAGGGCGACTCGGCCGCCCTCGCCGGCAGGGTTCCGTTTCAGATTGCATAAGAAGCAAAGTTCGTAGAGGCAGACCTATGTGTCTGCCCTTGTTTCACACACGAAACCACCTGAATCGAAGCTCTATCGCCCTCGCCAGGGTGATCGCATTTTGATCAGTACGACCGGTTCGCCCAGGTCTGTTACGGCCTGTTTCCAAACACGGAGACACAGAGAACTCGGGGTTACACTGAGAAGCTCTGCGCTCCTCTGGGTGCTCTGCGCCTCAGTGGTTAAGGATATTCTCAAAGTACGGTGGCCGGGCGCCTGCGTTAATCTCCCCGTAAGTCCGAAACCCGGGGACCCACTTCTTCCATTAACAGCTGGAGGCATTCGTGCTCCCATTCCGGATCGTCCGGGTCCTGGGTTATGGCCAGCAGGTGGCCGAAACCGCCGGCCTGCTCGTACAGGTTGCGGATGCGGTCGGCGCACTCCTGGGGGTCGCCGACAATCCAGATGTTCTCCATCATGTAGTCCACGTCCACCGCCCCGTCCGGCATTGCGAGGTCGATCTTGGTGGCCTGCAGCTGACCCGACCCCTGGCGGTTGGGCAACTGGTGCTGGACGTAGTTGCGACCCAGCACTGCCCTGGCCCGCTCCCTCGCCAGTTCCGGCGTTCGGGCCACGAAGACGTCTCGGCCAATGCGCCAGTCCCGCCGACTGCATTCCTTGCCGGCGCTGGCCGCCCCTTCCTCCACCACCGTCCAGTGGTCCCGCAGGTGCTGGGGCGCCAGGTTGGAACTGCTCATGGGAATCCACCCTTTCTCCCCGGCCACGCGAATGGAACCGGAGGCGAGGGAAGTTGCGGCCACGCCGATGGGCGGGTGGGGCTGCTGGTATGGCTTCATGTGCAGACCCCGTTCCATCACCGGGTCCAGTTCCGGCGCGTCCACCTGGAAGAACTTGCCGTTGTAAGTGAACTTGCCATCGGCCTCCCAGATTTTGAGGATAATGTCCAGGGCCTCGGCCGACCGCTCGCGCGGGTCAATACCCGTGTCTGCGCCCACGCCAAATAGCGACAGGTCGGTGGGAATTGCCCGGTGCCCGATACCCCAGTAGATGCGGCCGCGGGAAAGATGGTCAAGCATGGCAATTCGGTGGGCCACTTCCACGGGGTTGTGAATGGCCAGCAGGGTAACCCCAGTTGCCAGCTTGATTTGATCGGTCATGGCCAGGGCCTTGGCGATCAATAGGTCGGGGCAGGGAGCGTTTTCCCAGCGTTCAGTAATGTGCTCTCCAATCCAGGCTTCGTGGTAGCCCAGCCTGTCCGCCTCCACTATCAGCGCCAGGTCCCGGTCATAGGAGTCGGCATAGGACCGGTGGGGTGGGTGCAACGGCATCATAAACAGGCCAAATTCCATCAGAAATCTCCCCTGGAGCCGCGAGTTTCAGCGGCGCCGGTTCACATTGGTTTGATATTGCTGGCGCAATTGTAATTGGCCTGACTGGGGGCGGCAAGCTGAAGCTGCGGTGGCAGGGCCGTGTGGTGGGGGTTCCTTTAACCACAGAGACGCAGAGTCGCGCAGAGAATCTCCGTGCACCTCTGCGTACCCTGCGTCTCTGTCGTAACAAAGCCTGGAAAAGAAACCATTAAACCGGATGACAACATAAGATGAACTGGACAAGGAAGTGGTTCCCAGCCGTTGATGGCTACAGGTGAGTCCACTTCCGCTCCCGCCTTTCGCCGCATCTGGTACCATGTTGCGGGCAGGTTCACGGAAAATACGGCGTTGATTGATCCTGTGGAGGACTATTGCACATGCGGCTCAATGACAAGGTGGCCTTGATCACCGGCGCAGGAAGGGGTATTGGCCGGGCCATAGCGCTGGCCTTTGCCGGGGAAGGCGCGAAGCTGGCGCTGTCAGCCAGGAGCGTGGACCAACTGGAGGAAACGGCAGGGCAGGCCCGATCGAAGGGCGCGGAGACTTGCGTTATCGCAGCCGACGTTACCCTGCGGGAATCGGTGGAACGGATGGCGCTTCAGGCGGTGGAGCGCTTTGGCCGGATTGACGTGCTGGTGAACAATGCCGGCATTGTGGGGCCCATCGGCGCGCTGGAAGACAACGACGTGGACGCCTGGGTACGCACAATCGAGGTGAACCTGGTGGGGACATATCTTTCTTGCCGCTCGGTGATTCCGGTAATGGCTGCTGGCGGTGGCGGACGAATCATCAACCTGTCCGGTTCAGGTTCAACATCAGCCCCTTACCACCTTTCCGCCTATGGGTCATCCAAGGCGGCAATCATCCGGCTGACGGAAATACTCTCGCTGGAACTGGCGGACAAGAACATCCAGGTGAACGCCCTTGGGCCAGGGTCCATCCATACCCGAATGTGGGAGGAGATTACCGACGGCGCCCAGGCGGTGGGCGACACCGAGTTATATGAATTTGGCCTCCAGGTAACCGGCGGTGGCGGCGCCTCCATCGAGCGGGCCGCGGAACTGGCGGTCTGGCTGGCCAGCGATGCCGCCGACGGCCTGAGTGGCCGCCTGATTCACGCCGTCGCCGACGACTTCCCCAACCTGACGCCGCAAATACCGGAGATTATGGCTTCAGACAGGTACACTCTGCGCCGCGACGAGGGGTAATCACACCGCCACCGCCACCTCAACGGAATTGATGGGCGGCAGGTTTTCCGCCATCACTTCCCAGTGGTCGCCCTCGTCCCTGCTGTAGAAAATCTGGCCGTTGACGGTACCCACGTACACCCCCGCCGGATCCAGGGTGTCGGTGGCCATGCCCTCGCGCAGGACGTGGATATAGGCGTGCTCCTGGGGCAGGCCCCTGGTCAGGGGCTCCCAGTCCTGGCCGCCCGTGCGGCTGCGGAAGACGCGAAATCTGCCTCCGGAGGCGTATCGGATTCCGCCACCTACGTCGGTTCCCAGCGCCTCGTCCTCGGGCATTACGAAAAGGGTTTGGGGGTCGCGGGGATGCAGGCCCACCACGAAACCGAATCGGGAGGGCAGCCCATCGGTAATATCAGTCCACTGGTCGCCGAAGTTGTCTGTACGATAAACTCCGCAGTGGTTTTGTTGATACAGCAGGCCCGGCGTGGCTGACTGGGGCAGCAACTTGTGGGGACACTGCCCCCATTCCGGCAAGGGGTCTGCAGGATTGAAGTCGGCCCGCACGCCCTGGTTGGTTGGGCGCCAGTTCTCGCCCCCGTCGTCGGTCCGGAAAACGCCGGCCGCGGAAATACCAATCCACATCCGCTGTGGGTCTTCCCGGTCCAGGGCTATGCTGTGAAGACACAGTCCGCCAAACCCCGGCATCCATTGTGAACGGGTGGGGTGCTTGCCCAGGCCCTCTACTTCGTGCCAGGTGGCGCCGCCATCGGTTGACTTGAACAGGGCGGCAGGCTGGACTCCGGCATACAGGGTGCCTGGCTCTCCCGCCCGGCCTGGCTCAATGTGCCAGATGTTCGCGACGGTGGGCCCGTCGTGTTCCGCGTACTCCGGTTTA
Source organism: Dehalococcoidia bacterium (assembly GCA_022821365.1). Lineage (GTDB taxonomy): Bacteria > Chloroflexota > Dehalococcoidia > Lucifugimonadales > UBA3495 > Bin22. The sequence goes on from JAJEDS010000014.1 coordinate 10,922, forward strand.
TCGGTAAACCGGGGCTGTTCGGAGGACTGTTCCCAGGTCCCGCCCAGGTCGTCGCTGTATTCAACCTGGGGCCCAAACCACATACTGTTGCTGGCGGAGAAGATCCTGCCACCGGCGCGGGAGTCATAAATCAGGTGGTAGATGTCGGTGCCCGGGTTATAGGGGCCGGATAGCTGCCACCGGCGTCGGGACTGGTCGCCGTTGAGGATGAAGGCGCCCTTGCGGGTGCCCACCAGCATCAGAAGATCGCCGGGGCGTGCGACGGCGGCGTCTGTCATTTTACCTGCTCCTCAAGCGGGAGTTGTCCTGGCGGCAGCCATTCTGCCGGCGCAGGGGCGATTCGCGAATCGCCCCTACGCCGGTGGCGAAGGACCGCCGCCAATTTGCCAATCGAATATTGCACCCTGGGATTGGCCTGGCGGCGGCCATTCCAGCACTTAGGGGGTGAGAATTACCTTGCCGTGGGTCCCCCGATTTGACAGATGTTGGTGGGCCTGGGCCACTTCAGACATGGGCAATACCCGATCCACCACCAGCCGGACCCTGCCGTCCGCCAGCATGGGGAAAAGTTCGGCCATAGCCGCCGGGTGGTCCAGCCTGCCCACCGGAGACCGGCCCATGCTGAAACCGATGACGGTGCGGTTGGCGCCGAAGATGTCTCCCCCGGCCAGATTCGCCGCAGTACCGGAAGCATTGCCGTAGGAAATGAGCTTGCCGTAGGAGGCTACGCAGCGGACGCTCTTTTCTAGGACCGGTCCGCCTACGCATTCCAGCACAAGTTCCACACCGCTGCCGCCGGTCATCTGCCGGACCTCTTCCTCAAAGTCCTGGGCCACGTAGTTGATGGTCTCATCGGCGCCCAGGGAGCGCGTAAGGTCCAGCTTTTCGGTGGAGGAGGCAGTGGTGATGACCCGGGCGCCGAAGGCCTTGGCCAACTGGATGGCCACGGTTCCCACGCCGGATGCGCCAGCCTGGATCAGAACCGTGTCGCCCGGCTGCACCTGACCTCGAGTCTTGAGCAGGTGGTAAGCGGTGAGAAATACGATGGGCATTCCGCCGGCGTGCACCGGATCCAGGGATTCAGGGTAGGGGAAGACAAAGCTGGCGTTGATGGAAACGTACTCGGCATTGCCCTGGGGGCCCATGCCCATGACCTTCTGCCCGACGCTGAGGCCTTCCACCCCCTCGCCCACTTCCACAATGGTCCCCGCGGCTTCCAACCCCAGGGTAGAGGGCAGGTCGGGACCAGGGTAGTTGCCCTGGCGCCGCATAATGTCGGCATAGTTCACGCCCGAAGAATCCACCTTGATAATGACCTGGCCGGGCCTGATGGTGGGTTCAGGCACTTCGGCCCACTGCAGCACTTCCAGGCCGCCAAAATCTTCGATTCGTACCGCTTTCATTGTTTTTCTCCGGTTAAACATGGATGGACAGGATATACGGGATCGAATGACTCGATTCTGATTATGACTGCGAAGTCACCCAATATCCTGTCTAGCCTGCCCATCCCTGTCTATACAAAATCAGCTTTGGGGACGCAGCTGGGGCGCCGACAGCACCTCCGGGTTGATTACCCGAACGGATTCGCCGGCGGCGTAGGCCCGCACGTCCTCAATGGCCCCTGCATAGAAGGCCCGGTAGCCCTCCTCGGTAACGTATCCCAAATGGGGGGCAATGATGGTGTTGTCCAGCCTGAGGAAAGGATGGTTGACCGGCAGAGGCTCTGTGTCGAAGGTGTCCAGGGCCGCGCCGGCGATGGCCTTTCGCTCCAGGGCGCCCACCAGCGCCGCCTCGTCCACGATGGGGCCACGCGAGATGTTTACCAGGCAGGCGGTGGGCTTCATCAACCCAATTTCCCTCGCTCCTACCAGGCCCAGGGTGCGTTCACTCAAGCGCAGGTGTACCGAGGCTATGTCAGACTGGCGGAACAGAGTGTCCTTGTCCACCAGGGTGGCCTGGCACTCGGCGGCTCTTTCGGCGGTGAGGTTCTGGCTCCAGGCGATGACGTTCATCTGGAAGGCGTTGCCCACCCGGGCCATGAGGCCGCCAATGTGGCCCAGGCCAATCAGGCCCAGGGTCTTGTCTTTCAGGCCCACGCCGATGCTGGTCTGCCAGTGGCCCTCCCGGGTAAGACGGTCCTCCTGGGGTATCTTCCGCAGCAGGCCGATTATCAGGCCCCAGGTGAGTTCGGTGGGACCTTCACCGGCGCCGCCGGTGCCGCAGACCACGATGCCCAGTTCGGTGGCGGCCTCCACGTCAAAGGAGGCGTTGCGCCCTCCGGTAGTTATGAGGAGGCGCAGGTCGGGCAGCCGGGTCAAAACCGAACGGGGGAATGCGGTGCGCTCCCGCATACCGATAACGGCGTCGAAGCCTTGCAGCCGCTCCACCAGCGCGTCCTCGTCGGCCAGGTGGTCCCGGAAAACCACGGGCTCCCAGCCACCGGGCAAGGTCGACCAGTCGGCCATTTGCAGGGCGACGTCCTGGTAATCGTCCAATACTGCAACTTTCAATGCTAGATACTCCTGTCAGGCTACTTGAAGTGAGGGGCGACGTCCTTTGCCAGAATTTCCATGCTGCGCATCACCCGGTCGGGAGGAATCAGGCCCCCGGGATTGAGTTCGGCGATGACGCTCTTGAGGCCCAGGTCATCCTGGAGGGTGGTGAGGCGGTCAATCAGGCCCTCGGCGGAACCGAAGGCAACCTTGGTTTCCAGCATCCTGTCGAAGGACATCTCGGCCAGGCGGTCACCCCGTCCCTGGCGCAGTTCGGTGGCCTCGGTGCCAGCGCGGCCGGCCGAGTCGCGGTACAGGGAACTCATCCTGCTGAAGTAGGCGTGAATGCTTTCGGACGGTTCATCCAGGGCGGCCTGCTCAGTCTCACCGGCGTAAATTGGTATGCGAAGGGAGACGTCCCCGTCGCCGGGGTGGCCGGCCTGCTGCCAGGCCTCCCGGTACTTCTCCAGGTTAACCCGCAGGTCGTTAACGTCCATGCCTCTCAGGCCCACGAAAATGGGCATACCCTGCTGGCCCATGCGGGGGAAAGTCTCCTCGGTGGTGGCGGCCACCCGCAGGGGCGGATGGGGCTGGGTGTAGGGAGTGGGGGAGATGTGGGCGCTGTCAATCTGGAAGTATTCGCCGTGATAGGAGAATGCCTCTCCCTTCCACGCTTCCAGGATGATCTCCAGGGCTTCCTCGAACCGTCCGCGGCTTTCCTCGTAGGGAATGCCGTAGACGTCGTAGGCGCGGGGGAAGGCGCTGCGGCCAATGCCGAAGTCGAAGCGACCCTCGGCAATCTGGTCCACGGTGGCCATTTCCTCGGCAATGCGCAGGGGGTTACCCAGGGGCAGCACGGAAACGGCGGTGCCCACCCTCAGGCGCTCGGTACGGGTGGCAATGGAACTGGCGATGACCGCGGGGGAAGAGAGGACGGTGCGGGTCGGCGCGAAATGGACTTCGGAAAGCCATGCCTCGTCCAGGCCCCACTCCTCGGCGGCGTCCACCAGGGCAAACCCTTCCTTGAAAGCCTCGATCTGGCTGCCGCCGTCGCGGCGTTCAAACTGCATGAATATGCCAAAGTCCATAATTCCTCCCGCAGAGCTTCCCTGTTCGATTGGGGAACCCGCTGCTTTGGTGTTTGCTGGGGCAGGCGCCCTGTGGAGAAGCTTGCTGCGATTGCCGCCAGTCAGATTTGAGCAGTGCGCTAAAGTTAAACACAGGGCCAAGGTGGGGTCAAGGAGGAGCCAGGGCAATTGCATTTTGAAGAGTTCAAGGGAGGCCATCGGCTGCGGTGAGCTGAAAAAACCGGTTCCGGCGGAAGATGGCGGTAGTTCGCCAAATTATACCCAGATTTGCGGAGGTGAGAAATTTTTGATTTTCCGCACATTTCCGCACATTTTGGCTCACTCCCGGTTGCCTGCCAATTTATGGGCTGCCCCCGGTCTATCAACGGGGAGATCGGAGGCGCTTGAGGCAACAAAGGATAAACTGAGTTTTCCCATGAATCCCGGTTTCAGCATATTGGGGCGCCAGGCAGGGAGGCAAGAGGTTGCTGCCAGTAAAAAGCGGGAACGGCCTTGATAGTCTCACCGTTGAGGAAGCGAGAATTCATAGCTCGATCGCCCTGAGGAGGAGCAAGCCCGGTAGACCGCCAGGGACGAACGTTGAGGAGTTGGCAAATAACAGAATAACGCTGGGATTCTGCACAATAGAATGGGGCCACCCAACCCAGGTTGGGTGGCCCTGATGGACCTCGGGAAACTGAGGAAGTTCCTATTCGCCGCCGGGGACTCCCTGGGTCTGGCCGGAGAACCCGGAATCGCTGTAGTGGTTCGGGTCAATCCACATGTGGGCCCACCGCAGGTGGCTGGAGGTGGGACCGGGGAAGTGGACATAGCCCCGGACCTCAGGCCAGAAGGCAACGCCTTCCTGTTCCCAGAAGGAGGGGAAGTTCCAGTATTGCTGCATGAGCTCTATCTGGATTTCCTGCCCCAGCTGCTTCCGCTCCTCGAAGGCAGTCATCTTGCCCAGTTCCTCAAACTTTGCCTCTACCGAGGCATTGCAATCGGTGCCGGGAGTCTGGAAGTTGTACAGGCTGGCGCAGCGGTGGTAGTGGCCCAGGCCCAGGAACGGGTCGTCCACGCCGGCTACGCCACCGGTTGAGGCCATGAAGTCGCCCCAGTCGCCGGCTTGCCTGGACTTCCGGTAGGCGATGGTCTCAATGACATCAAAGTCGGTCTTGATGCCCAGCAGGCGCAACTGTTCCTGCATGTAGGTTGCGCGGTTGACCCGCTGGTTGTCGCTTTCCACCGTCAACACGTAGGTCTTGTCGAAGTCGAAGCCTTCCTCGTTAAGAATCTGGATGGCCGCGGCCCGTTGGGCCTCCATGTCGTCAGGTGGACACCAGCCGGGGATGCTGCAGGCCTGGTCTTCCGTTACGGCCCAAGGGCTGCCGGGAGGCATCAGGCCCAGTCCGGTGGAACCGTAGCCCTGGAGAGTAACCTTGATACCGGTCAACTTGTCGAATCCCATCGCAACGGCCTGGCGAACCCGGACGTTGTCGAAGGGAGCGTTTCGGGTGTTGATCCACAAGTTCTCGCTGGAACGGGTGGCCCGGATCACGGTCTGGATCTGGTCGTGCTTCACGTACTGGTCATATTGACCGAAGTTGCGAATCCAGTGCCAGTCAGTCTGGTGGGCCAGCATGGCCGCCTGCTGCGCGGATTCGTCAAGGATGCCGAAGATGGTCAGGTTGTAGATGTAGGGCAGTCCATCGACGTGATAGTCGGGGTTGCGCGTGAAGTGCTGCTCGTCTACACCCACCTGCTGGCCCTCGTCCCAGGTAAACGGGCCCGTTCCCACAGAAACATCCTGGAACATGGCTTCTTCGCCGCCGGCCTGGAACCAGGCCTTGTTAAATATCATGGCGGCCGGGTTGCCGAAGCTCAGCAGGGGCACTGCCGAAGGGCTGGTAAACCTGAACTTCAGGGCCGATTCGTCCACGCACTGCATCTGGCTCAGGTCCACGTCGGTCAGGCGGTTCTTCATGTAAGAACCGGTGATGCCTTCTTCCGTGATCATAATTTCGTAGCTGTAGCGGGCGTCCTCACAGGTCATTGGTTCGCCGTTGTGCCACATCACGTTGTCTTTAAGGAAGAAGGTTACGCCCTGAAGGTCGTCATCTACAGTCCAGCCGTAGGCCAGGCCGGGGATGTAGGGCCCGCCAGGATCATACGGATCGTCCTGGATCAGGGTGTCGTGGGTGGGAACCCGGTAGCGGATGGTGGTACCGCTGCGGGCGCCCCAAACATTGGCGTGCTCCAGGGGGTCTTCATAGTTTATGCGGAGCGTTCCGCCGTAAACCGGTTCGCCATAAAAGGCCGTGGGGGGCTTCCAGTATGATGCGAACGAGGGGGCTTCCCGTGGCCCCATAGCCGACTCGGACACCGGAGCCAATGCGGCCTGTGCCACCGTCGTGGGGGTTGGTACCGGTTGATCGGCGGGTTGCTGGGCCGGAGCGGCGGAAGAGCCACCGGCGCCCGAACCGGACTGCTGCTGTTGTTGTGCCGCCGGTTGCGATGGGGCGGAAGGAGCCGCCGGCTGGCCGGGGGCCGCCTGCTGCTGGCTGGCGGCAGGGGCAGAGGACTGCTGGGCCGGCTGCTCTTGAACTTCGGTTGCCGCACCACAGGCCACGACAAACATCATGCTCACCAGCGCGCCAGACAGGAAAAGGCGCCACAGTTTCCACTTCCTGTTTTTGCTGATCATTATTCCTCCCTAATGGTGGTTCCCTGGTTTTCGGGTACTTGTTCCATTGGTTAGAGGTCTGATAGATGTGAGCTTTGCCAAAGATCGGTAATCACATCTGTACCGCTGATACCGCGGAGTCATGGGTCTACAGGAGCCTGGTGCAGGGCCTGTTCAATTTAATGCTACGACTGCCCAGGGTTAGCTAACCCGGCAAGCCACGCAATTTCATTTATTCACCTCCCTTTTGAATGTGTACGTCAATTCGGAGAGTACGGTATGCCACCGACAAGAGGTTGGCATGCTTTATTCATAGAGGTTGGTTACCCGGGGCAATTGATACTGCAAATCCGCCCTTCCCGAATTATCCGGCGAGTATATTGTCAGAATGATCGGAATGTCAATCTTGTGAAATAAAGTACAATCGTGATTCGTAAAAAGATAACCTGATGGTTGCATTTTAGTATGTAAGCGCAAGGGTAGACCAAGGTTTAGCGTTATTCTAATGTGCGGGCGTACGCCAAGAGTGGAAAAAGGAGAGGTTCAATTTTGCTGTAGGTTGCGGGAGAGTCGTTTCCAGGCTGTGCAGCCGGATTACCCAGAAGTTTTATCCCGAAGAGGTAGACCGGCTGTGCCAAACTGCCTGCTATGAGGGGCGGCGGCTAGTGCGACAGGAACCTGGCAATACGCAGCCGACTTGCTCTTGTCGGGCTTGCTAGCAACTGACGGGAGGATGCAGTGAAGACAGGGGGATTGTTATTGAGGGTTACCCCTAACTCGCGAGCGTCTTCTGCTCAGCGGCCAAGATTCGCCGCAGTTCGTAGATCTCGTCCCTGACCTGGGCCGCTTTTTCGAACTCCAGGTTGCGGGCGGCGTCCTTCATCTGGACCTCCAGGTCCTTGATTACCCGGAACATATCCTCGCGGGACATTTCCTGGCGCATGACCCGGTAGCTGGCGCGGTTCTCGCCAACGCCCTTGATAGTCTCGGTGATGTCGTGGACCGCTTTCTGGATGCTCTGGGGCTCGATGCCGTTTTCCCGGTTGTGAATGTCCTGCAGGTTGCGGCGCCGGTTGGTCTCGTCAATGGCGAATTTCATGGAGTCAGTGACGCGGTCGGCGTACATGATTACGTGGCCATCCGCGTGGCGGGCGGCGCGGCCGATAGTCTGAATCAGGGAGGTAGTGGAACGCAGATACCCTTCCTTGTCCGCATCCAGGATGGCTACCAGACTTACTTCGGGCAGGTCCAGACCCTCCCGGAGCAGGTTGATCCCCACCACAACGTCGTAGACGCCCAGGCGGAGGTCGCGCAAAATTTCCACTCGTTCCAGGGTGTGAATGTCGGAGTGCAGGTAATGGTTGCGAATTCCCATTTCCGACAGGAAGTCGGCCAATTCTTCCGCCATTCGCTTGGTCAGGGTGGTTACCAGGCACCGCTGCCGCTGGTCCACCCTCAGCTTGATCTGCTGCAGCAGGTCGTCGATCTGCCCCTCTGAAGGCTTGACCTCAATGGTCGGGTCCAGCAGGCCTGTGGGCCGGATAACCTGCTCGACGATGGTAGTGCTGTGTTCCATTTCGTAAGGCCCCGGGGTGGCTGAAACGAAGATAACCTGGTTGACGTGGCGTTCAAACTCGCCGAAGTTCAGGGGCCGGTTGTCCAGGGCAGAGGGCAGGCGGAATCCGTAGTCCACCAGGGTCTGCTTGCGGGAAATGTCCCCGTGGTACATGCCCCTTACCTGGGGCAGGGTCATGTGCGATTCGTCTACCAGAAGCAGGTAGTCCTCGGGGAAGTAGTCCAGCAAAGTATGGGGAGCCGTACCGGCGTCCCTTCGGGAAAGGTGGCGGGCGTAGTTCTCCACCCCGGCGCAGAAGCCCGTTTCCTGCAGCATTTCCAGGTCGTAGTGGGTGCGGCTTTCCAGGCGGGCTGCTTCCAGGACCTTTTCCTGACGCTTCAGTTCGGCCAGCCGCTCCGCCAGTTCCACGCGAATGTCCTCGCAGGCCAACGCCAGCTTTTCCTTGCTGGTGACGAAGTGCTTGGCCGGGTAGATGGCAGTTTCCTGCTGCTGTCCCAGGACTTCGCCGGTCAGAGGGTCCAGCGTTACGATGCGTTCCACCTCGTCGCCGAAAAACTGGATACGCGTGGCGACTTCCTCGTAAGCCGGCACCAGTTCCAGTACGTCGCCCCGCACCCGGAACTTGCCGCGGGACAGTTCCATATCGTTGCGCTCGTACTGCATTTCGATTAGCTGGCGCAGCAGGCGGGTCCGTTCCCGTATCTCCCCCACCCGCACCTGGGCCACCAGGTTGAAATAGTCCTGGGGATCGCCCAGGCCGTAGATGCAGTAAACGGAGGCCACGATGAGCACGTCCCGCCGCGTAAGCAGGGAAGTGGTGGCGGAGAGGCGGAGCTTGTCCAGTTCTTCGTTGATGCTGGCGTCCTTCTCGACGTAAGTATCGGTGCGCGGAACGTAGGCTTCCGGCTGGTAGTAATCGTAGTAGGAGACGAAGTATTCGACGGCGTTGTTGGGGAAGAATTCCTTGAACTCGGTGGCTAGCTGGGCGGCCAGGGTCTTGTTATGGGCGATGACCAGGGTGGGCCGCTGCACTTCCTGGATAAGGTTGGCCATGGTGAAGGTCTTGCCGCTGCCGGTAACGCCCAGCAGCGTCTGGTGGACCAGGCCGTCGTTGACCCCATTGACCAGCCGCTGAACGGCCCGGGGCTGGTCGCCGGTCATTTGAAAATCGGATGCCAGTTGGAATTCAGGCATGGCGTTACCCTTATTAAAAAATCTACGATGGGGTACTGTCTACGCTTTCCCGGAGTTTGACCTATCCCTGCCTAATCCTTCGAGTGTATTCGTCATGGCCGCCCACCCAAAACCAGACAAAGACCCCGTCGCTCTCCACCGCAAGGGCACGGTACGCAGCTCCTATGCGAGCCGACCAGAATCTCCCCACCTTTCCGAAGTGGAGCGAAGGGTGCCTGGGATCTTCCTTGAGCAAGGTGAAATTCTGCCTGGCAACTCGCTGCATCGGCTCTGAAAGCTGTTGAAAATAAACCCAGAATTGCGGCGTGGTTCGGTGCATCTATAGTTCTTGTAGTGTGCCGTTCTCCTTTGCTTCCATAGCCTCTGCAACCAATGAGTCCAGCTTCCCCGCCGCATCATCAGCCTCAATCTCCTCATCCCACCTCGCCCATTCCAAATCGGTAAACCACTGACGCAATTGCATGTATTCTTCTACAGGTAGTGACAGAATTGCCTCCTGAATTTCCGCAACGCTGGACATCATAACAACTGCCTCACTTCAACCATTCAGATCGGAATCTTCATCAAAATACCACTCTTGATAGAGTCAATTCATGAAAATTAGCGCCGATTCTTCAATAGAATTTCCTTACAGAGAGGGTTATCACCAGCCCCCAATCAACTGCAATGCCTGTCGCAGGTAGTCCTCTATGGTAAAGTCAGGGGAGCGGTCCAGGCTTGCCAGTACCCGGCGTATTTCGGCGGTGGAATACCCCATGGACTGCAGGACTTCAATCAGCTCGTTGTCAGTTGTGTGTGCCCCCGATTCTTCGGCATCAACCTCCACGCCTTCCATCTTGCCCTTGAGTTCCAGGATGATGCGTTCGGCAATGCGGCGGCCCACGCCGGAAACGCCGCTGAGCTTGGCGGAGTCTCCCAGCGCGATGGCCTGCTGCAGGCCCGCGGCGCCCAGTCCCGAAATCAGGGCCAGCCCCAGGCGGGGGCCCACGCCGGATACGCCCTGTGTTACCAGGAACAGGTCCAGGGCCGCCTGGCTGGTGAAGCCGTAGAGTATGGGGTGCTCGTCGCGAATTCTCAAATGGGTGAACAACTTGACCTGGCTGCCCACCGCTCCCAAGGTCAGTATTTCCGAGGCGGGAACCTGGACCTGGAAGGTGACGCCGCCGACGGTAACCTGTACCCAGTCGTCGCCGGTTGCTGCCAGTACGCCGTTGACTCCCGCTATCATGGCCTGCCCGCCGGCTAGCGTTCCGATCCGGGAACAATTTCCCTGGCGAGGGCAGATTGCTGGCTGCTGTGGATGAGATGGCAAACGCCAACGGACAGGGCATCGGCGGCATCTGGGTCCGGCAAGGTCTCCAGGCCCAGGGTGGCGGCCAGGGCCCGCTGCATCTGGTCCTTGGTGGCGGCGCCGTAATCGGCCACGGCTCGTTTTACTTCGGCGGGACTGTAGCGGTGGACGGGAATGCCGGCGCTGGCCGCGCCAATCAGGACCAGCGCCTGGGCCTGACCCACGGCAATGGCGGGACCAATGAACTGGCGTTCGCCCCGACCGATGAACGGCTCCTCCACGGCCACGGCATCGGGGTTGAAGACGCTGATCATGTTCCGGACGTGGGTGAATAGCTGGAACAGCCGTTCCTCAATGGCCATGTATCTTGACAGGGTTACGACGCCGTAGTCCACCACTTCGGTGGTGGGTTCGCTGACCAGGAACCCGTAGCCCATTTTGATAGTTCCAGGGTCAATCGCCAGAACTCGCATTTAGAGGCCTCACAGGGTGAGTCGCCAAATAGAACGGGTGCTGGAAGCATTTGCCGTTAGCCGGCCAATTTTCCAGCACCCCGCTTCTTTATCGAGAAAATCAGGAGGATGCCCCGTACTGTTCCAGCACCTCGGGAGGGAAATCGGCGTTGGTGTAGGCCTTCTGGATGTCGGTCAGGTCTTCCAGCAGGTCCAGCAGGCGCAGGGTCTTTTCAGCGGCCTTGTTGTCCAGGGCCACGGTGGCCTTGGGGACCAGGGAAATGTCCGAGGAGGTGAAGGAAACTTCCTCCGCTTCCAGGGCCCTCTGGGTGTCCTGGAGCGTGTCGGGAGCGGTGTGAATCTCCAAAATGCCGTCTTCTATCTTTACATCCTCGGCGCCGGCGTCGATGGCCACTAGGCCCAGTTCCTCGGCCCGTTCCTCGTCATCCATTTCGATGGTGATTACGCCCTTGGTCTCGAAGTTCCACGCGACGCAGCCCGACTCCCCGAGGCTTCCGCCGCCCTTGTTGAAGGCGGACCGGACTTCCGCGGCGGTGCGATTCCGGTTGTCGGTAACCGCCTGCAGCAGAATGGCCCCTCCGCCCGGCCCATACCCTTCGTAGGTGATCTCGGTCAGGCTTTCCGGGCCCTCCCCGCCTTCGCCGGTACCCCGCTTGATGGCCCGGGATATGCTGTCCAGCGGCATGTTGTTGGACTTGGCCTTGTCAATGGCGAGACGCAGCCGGAAGTTCATGTCCGGGTCGCCTCCTCCTCCCTGGGAGGTGGCCAGGGTAATGTCGCGGGCCAGCTTGGTAAACAGGGCGCCCCGCTTGGCGTCGGCAGCCCCTTTGGCTCTCTTTATCGTCGACCATTTCGAATGTCCAGACATACCGTTCAACTCCTCTCCGCCAACCGGCAAGTCCCACATTCCGTATGGGCTCACGGTCGGCTGGAATTCTCAAGGTATTGTCTGGATTTTAGCACTGGCATATGTCCCGGTCAAAGTTACGAATCTGCAGAGTCGTCTTGTCGCTTGGATGGTCCACGTCGGGTAGTAAAGGTGACTCGCAATGGCGTTAACTGCAGGACAAAGAGATCTCCCTAGCAATGCCAGCCAATGCGAAAAGTCGGCAGCAGCGAGGCTTGACTCAGGTAGCGAGCTGGTTCTGATGCCCATTGGGAGATGCCTTGATGCCTGGGGCGCCAATAGAAGGAGTTCCGTTGGAGGAAATCAGGGGCTGGGAGGTCACCGAAGCCCCTCCATAAGGCGGACCCGCATAACTCCCTGCTCGGTGTCCACCCCAAGAACGACTTGTGAAATGGCCGGCAACAGGACCTCGCCAGTGGGTCCGGATACGACGTACACGTCGTTGCTGCCGGTGATTATGATTTCCATAATCTGGCCCAGGTCCTCGCCCGCTTCGGTGAAGACCTGCATGCCAATTAGCTGGTAGTGAAAATACTCGCCATCCGGCAGGTCCGGCGAGTCTTCGGGTGGGGCCAACAGTTCCTGACCGGTCAGCTTCCTGGCGGCGGCAGGCCCGTCGATTCCCTCCAGCTTCAGGATCACCGTATCTCCTTTACTGCGGGAACTGGACCGGATGCTAAAGGACTCACCTTGAAGGTAGAGCGTTTCGCCGGGGTCGAACCGGTGGGGAAGTTCTGTCAGGACTTGTGCCCGAACCTCCCCGTGGACACCATGAGACCCCAGAACCCGGCCTACGACGGCCATTGAGATTCCGGGGCCAGTACTGTCTTCTAATGGTTCAGTCAAACTTGGCAAACGCTTCAGGGGAAGGAAGGCTTAACCTTCCTATGGAAGGAATTGAGGAGAAAGCGCTCGATAGGGTCGGTTGCCTCTATACGATTTCAAGAAGCGCCCTGGTACCTTGCTTTATCGCCGCCACGCGAACCAGGACCCGCATCGCCTGGGCGACCCTGCCTTGCCTGCCAATAACTTTACCCTTATCTTCGGGAGCTACTTCCAGACGAAGGATAACCTGGCCGTCTTCGATGGTTTCAGTAACCTTAACCGCTTCCGGATTGGTGGCCAGAGACCGAGCAATGTATTCTACCAATTCTTTCATTCAGTCTGCTCTTCAACCGCTACCGGCTCTTCCTGAGGAGAGCGCAGTTTGTCGTAAATACCGTCCCTGTCAAAGATTCGCTTCACTGCATCTGAAGGTTGAGCGCCCTGATTCAGCCAGGCTATGGCGCGATCTTCTTTCAATACCACTGCAGGAGGGTCAACCATCGGATTGTACTGGCCTATCCACTCAACGTAGGCACCGTCCCTGGGAGCGGCCGAGTCAGCCACCACAATCCTGTAAGATGGGCTACCCTTCTTGCCCACTCGCCTCAACCGAATACGCAGCATAAATACTCCAGACGAACAATTTTCAGCTTGCCTTCAATTTCGCCACGTAATTCTAAGAGCAGGCGAACCTGTTGTCAATTCTTACTACCTAGCATACCGAGGTAATGCAAGTCTGCTTCATCCAAGGAAACATATAATCGAAAAGTGCGCATGCAACCTTGGTCTTGTACGGCTGAAATGAGAGAAGAGGCTCGCCGTAAAGCGAGATAAAGAGGGTTCGGGCCCAGCCCATCTGGAGAGGCACCGCCCTGAAGAACTCTAGGTCCCGGGGGCGATGGTAGACATTGGCCTGGGCCCGACTAACGGGTTTTTGGTGATATGTGCCTTTAGGTCAGGCTCACCCCGTCGTGTCCAGACTGATGCCTACCATCGCCCCCGCATACTAAACTATGTTCCATGCCATATCACCTCCTTTTTCAGATTCCCGCCAAGCGGTTCCAATATTCTTAACATATCGGATTGCCCTTGTCAACACAAGGGCGCAAATCGTTTACTCATTCATTTTTCGACGGCAGCAATTTGCCAAAACGCATTCACTGACCCACGGAAGGCTCTTCCGGCGGCCTATCGTTGTGTCAGCAGCTCAAACGGTGCCATAATTGTTCAAAGAGTCAAACCATGCGGGCGCGCCACACCGGAAAGTACCGGTCAAAAGTAATATGGAGGGCGGTCGCCTATGCAGGGGGATAGCGGTAACCGTTATGCGCATCGTGTTCATGGGCACTCCGGAGTACGCCGTTCCGGTGCTGGAGAAACTCGGCGCTGCTCCAGGCGCCGATGTCGTAGCTGTTTACACCCCTCCCGACAGGCCAAGAGGCAGAGGCAGGGGAATAGAGTTTTCGCCGGTTAAAGTGGCAGCTTCCAAACTGGGTCTGCCCGTGGTGCAGCCCAATTCCTTCCGTTCCGGCGAGGCGATGAGTGGTCTGGCCGAATACCGGCCGGACGTCATTGTGGTAGCCGCCTACGGCAAGCTCTTGCCCACCGGTGTGCTTGACCTTCCAGGCCATGGCTGCCTGAACATTCATCCGTCGCTGCTGCCCAAATATCGCGGGCCCTCCCCCGTGGTGAGTGCAATATTGGACGGGGTTTCGGCCACCGGCGTCTCTCTGATGCTCCTGGACGAAGGTATGGACACCGGTCCCGTCATCGCCCGGCGGGAGCACGCCCTGGACGGCTCCGAGACTGCCGGCGACCTGACCAGGCGGCTGTTCGAAGTCGGAGCGGACCTGCTCGTAGAGACCCTGGACCCCTGGGCGGGCGGGCGGATACAGGCGATCCAGCAGGATGAAGCCAGGGCCACCGTCACCAGGAAGCTCGAGCGAAACGATGGCAGGGCTGACTGGGAGTTGACCGCCCTGGAGCTGGAAAGGCGCCGGCGCGCTTTCACTCCCTGGCCCGGCCTTTTCACCCAGTGGCAGGACAAGTCTCTGCGGCTCGTTGATGTGTGCGCGGGTGAGAACGTGGCTGATTTTCAACCAGGAAAGCATCCAGCGCCGGGGGAAGTAGTGGCCTTGTCCCGGGCAGATGCGCCCGCAGGCATAGGCACCGCTGACGGTATTCTTGGAGTCAGAACACTGCAATTGGAAGGGCGTCGGGCGGTAGCGTGTTCGGAGTTCATAAAGGGCTATCCCGACTTTATTGGCAGCAGGCTCTAGGTAACTGCCTCATTGCCGTTGTCGGGTTCTGAAAGAGCTTTCTGCTCGTTTTGGTGTTCCCTGCGTGTAATGTCCCAGGTGAGGAATGCGGCCCAAATCAGGACTCCCACAGTCAGCGCGCCGCCGGCGTACCACATGAGCGCCACCAGCCTGGTGGAAATGACCGAAAGGGCGATGTCCAGGGTCAGGCCTACCAAACCTTCTAACTCGACTTGACCAACCATCCAGGCGCTGTTCACCACCCGGTCGACCACCCCCGGCAGCGCAAAATAGGCGACGGTCAGGAATACAAGGGATGCGCCGCCACTCATGATCAGCAGAACGTAAAACCAGCGGGCCGTTTGCCGCGGCCTTCCCCAATAAATCAAGACCACGAGGCTGGAGGCTGCCGCCAGGACAATCAGACCCAGGTTTCTGGTTCGCGCCAGGATTTCCGTAATTCGATCGCGCCACCCACCAACAGTCGACTGGAACTGCTCTTCGTCTACGTCGGCAAGTTCTTCTGCCAGGAGGGGCACCAGGTCAAGACGTCCATCACGGTCCAGGCTGGTCCTGAAATCCGCCAGCGCGGTTTCAAGGGCCGCAGCTGCGGCGGTCCGGGCGGCCTCGGCGAGCAATTGCTTCGTGTCTCCGGTTTTGAATGCCTGCCGCAGCTGTGGCGCCGCCTGCTCGAGGGCCACGCGATATCGCTGGTCAATCAGATTATTATCCAGCGCCGAAGCCAAAGCCTGGTCGAATATTTCAAGAGATTCATCCTCGCTTAATCCAGTGAGATCGGTGATTGACTGGGACTCCAGTCCGCCGGTGGAAATCGCTTCCAGTGCGCCGGCGATTTCCTGCGAATAAGGGCTTCCCTCTACCTGGGCAGCCAGACCCTGGATTAACTGCTTATCGACCAGGCGGGTCTGCTCAACTTTGGTGACAATAAGGTCCACTGTAGCGGCAACGACGCGGTCAAGCGGACCGGAGAGTTCCAGGTAAAGTTCCAGCTCTTCAGATTCACCGGTGGCAAAGTTGGAAAGAAGGGACAAATTGGCCTCTGCCTGGGCCTGCAGGTATTCAGGCGGGGCTACAGTTTTCATCAGGCCCTGCAGTTCGCTTGACGTCAAATAGCCTGCGTCCGTCGAGACCTCGGCCCACACCAGTTCAATGTTCTGGGTGGTGAGCACCTCGGTATAAAGTCGCTCATAGGCGTTTTGATCAGCGAGGGCGTTGGTGTAAAGCTCGTCGTCAAGCAACGCTTTCAGGTTAAGGTGGAAAAGCAGCAGCGCAACGCCCAGGAAAATCGCCAGTCCGGCCAGCATCGAAGCGAGAGCGCGAAGAATCCAGAGAAACATTACCGCACCAATCTGCCCCCTTGCGGTTGCTTTTCGCAATTGTAACACCCTATATTTACTTTCCCCCTACTTTGGAAGACCTGCCGGAGAGCATTGGTTGAAGGGGGGCGGCAAGCCTTCCCTGCAATGGTTTTAATTGACACTTCGAGGCCGTGGGTGATACATTTCACAAGGTTTTTATAGCTAAATTTCCTGCGAGGAAACTGAAATGCCAGCCAAGATTGCCGTTCTGGCAAAGCAGGTCATAGACCCGGAAATGCCTATGGCCGCCTTCCAAATCGACTCCAACGCCAAGCGCGTGGTGACTCCCCCCAACATTCCGCCGGTCGTAAATGGCTTTGACGAAAACGCGGTAGAAGCGGCCCTTCAGATCAAGGACTCCCAGGACGTGTCTGTTACAGTAATATCCTCAGGTTCCTCCTTCGCCCTGGACGTTATGAAAAAGCCCCTGTCCATGGGCGCGGACGAGTTGGTGCTGCTGCAGGACGATGCCTTTGACAACAGCGTGGACAGCTTCCAAACGGCCCAGTTGCTGGCTTCGGCCATTCGCAAGTTGGGCGGCTTTGACCTGATAATCTGCGGGCGGCAGGCCTCGGACTGGGATAATGCCCAGGTTCCCCTGGGGGTTGCCGAACTGCTGGGCCTATCCTGCGTGGCGTTGGGCAAGAAGGTGGAATTAAAGGACGACCGGGTCGTGGTGGAGCGGTTGATCCCGGATGGCTATGAAGTGGTGGAGGCTTCGTTGCCGGCCCTGGTTACGGTAAGCAACGAGCTGGGTCAACCCCGCTATCCCACCCTCAGGGGGATAATGGCGGCCACCCGCAAGCGCCCCACCATCTGGAGCGCATCGGACCTGGAACTTGATGGTGGCGAAATGGAGCCCAGGCTCACGCTGCACGATCTCTTCGTTCCGGTGAGCAATGCCGAATGTGAGATTATTGAAGGCGACGACGAAGTAGATGCGGGCCGCAGGCTGGCCCTCCGACTGCGGGAAGAAAATTTCTTTTAGTCTTACCTTACACGAATCGGACGCCCTGGCCGGAGTACGCATTTACCGGACGGGCGCTACTCAGATAGCGAAACGGAGGTCCTCATGGCAGAGGGCAACGGAGTACTGATCATAGGGGAATCTGCCGGCGATGAGCTGAGCCTGGCATCCCAGGAGATTCTGGCGGCGGGTCGTAAGGTGGCTGACGACCTGGGACAGGAACTGGCGATCGCCGTATTTGGGGACGCAGTAGATGCGGTGGCCCGGACCGCTATCGCCCAGGGGGCGGACAAGGTCTACGCGGTTACGAGCCCCCTGCTGGCCCAGTTCCAGGTTGAGCTTAACCTGGCGGCGGCCGAGACCCTGTGCCGGGAGACGAGTCCTGCAATCATACTGGTTGCCCGCACAAACCAGGGACGGGAGGTTGCCCCTCGGTTGGCCTTCCGCCTGGGCGTGGGCCTGGCCCAGGACTGCCTTGAAGTGTCTATAGACACCTCTAACGGCAAGCTTTTGGCCAACCGTCCCGTCTATGGCGGCAACGCGGTGGCGGTGATCAGCTGCAACCAGACTCCCCAGGTGGCCGCGGTGAGGCCAAAGGTGTATGTTCCCCTGGAACCGGATTCCGCCCGACAGGGCGAGGTGATTTCCTTCCCCGTGGACCTGGACGTTTCGATGGTGCGCAGCCGGGTGATCGAGGTCGTCAAGGAAGAGGCCGAAGGTGTGAAACTGGAGGATGCCAGTATCGTGGTATCCGGTGGCCGTGGACTGGGCGGTCCGGAACCCTTTGCCCAGTTGGAAGAACTGGCCAGGCTGCTGGGCGGCGCCGTTGGGGCTTCCCGGGCGGCTGTGGACTCCGGCTGGGTACCGGCCAGCTACCAGGTTGGCCTGACGGGCAAGACTATCACTCCCGACCTTTACATCACCATTGCCATTTCCGGCGCCAGCCAGCACATGGCAGGCTGCTCCGGCTCCAAGGCAATCGTTGCCATCAACAAGGATGCCGAGGCCAACATATTCAAGGAAGCCCGCTACGGCGTGGTCGGCGACTGGGAAACGGTGCTGGCATCCATGACCGAAGCGGTGCGGGAGTTGGTGCAGGAGTAGGGCTTCCGCTGATCAACAATCCCGGCCTCAAAAGCGCGAGGGTGGTGCAGCATGGACAGAACTACGGTCCTGATTGTTGGCGCCATTGGCGGAGCCATCGCCCTTGCAGTGGCAATGATTATAGTTTCCGCCTTTCGCCCCCTTTCCACCCTGGAAACGGCTTTGTGGCAGCTGATTTCCCTGGCGGCAGGCCTCTACGGTTCCTATCTACTGGGGAGGCGTGCGGCTCGGGAGGCTGCTATGGACCTCTTGCGTCTCCACGCCCGCTCCGCCGTGCGCCGGCTTCTGGCGATCCGGGGCAGTTGGCACCGCCTGTCCCACAGGATTGAAGAGTTTCAGGTAGAAGAGAGAGACCCGCGGCTTGACGTGATCCAGGCCATTGTTGAGGAACGCTCGACGATTGCCGATTCGGCCATTGAGGACTGGCGGGACGTGGCTGCGGATGAGGTTGACGAGGTCGTTTCTCTATGGGAAAGGAGTAACCCTTCTCACCCTGCGGACGATAACGGATAATTCAGCTCTCCCAAAATGCTACTGACATTCAGAACGCGGAATCCGGTTCCTGCGGAACATTGCCAACCATCACGTTATCGATCAACCGCGTTCTCCCCAACCTCACTGCCGTGGAAATCATGGCCGACCCGCCAACCTGATCCAACTCCACCAGGGACACTGCGTCCGCCACACTGACGTATTCGATTTCGTCCAGCATTGGCTCTGCCTCCAGGATGTGGCGGACTGCCAGGCGTAGCGATTCTGCATCCGTTTCCGCATTCAGCCAGAGACTGCGTGCTTCCGACAGCGCCCGGTAGACCACCGGCGCTGCCGCCCGCTGCTCCGTCGTCAGGTAAGCGTTGCGGCTGCTCAGGGCCAGGCCATCTGAATCCCGCACTGTGGGAACCGCCACAATTCCCACGCCCAGGTTGAGGTCCCACACCAGTTGCCGAATAACGGCCAGTTGCTGCCCGTCCTTCTCACCAAAATAGGCCCGGTCGGGAGCAATTACGTTCAACAGCTTGGTCACCACCGTTGCCACGCCCCGAAAGTGGCCCGGGCGCGACGCCCCCTCCAGCCTTTCCGCCAAAGCCCCCGGTTCAACCCAGGTATCAAAGCCCCGGGGATAAACCTCCTCCGGCGTGGGGGCGTACACCAGGTCCACCCCTTCCGCCTCCAGCAACGCCAGGTCCCGCTCCATGTCCCGGGGATAAGTAGCCAAATCCTCATTCGCTCCAAATTGGGCAGGATTCACAAAAATGGACACCGCAACGAAAGCGCTCTCATCCCGCGCCCGCCGCACCAACGCCAAGTGCCCCTCATGCAAGGCGCCCATGGTCGGCACCAGCCCCAGGGGACGAGGGCAGGAGCGGATAAACTGGCTGGTGGCTGCATTGGTGGTCAGGGTTTGCATGGGCACACTCGATAGATTGCCGGTTTGGAAAGGAAGAACTAACCAAACAACTCATTAATCTCCCGCTCCACCCGTTCCTCCCTCGTCTCCCCTGGTCGACCGGCCTCTGAAGCGCCAACACCCACCCTTTCCATCAGTTGGGCATAGGACTCAGGTGTTCCGTATTCACGGGTGTGGACTACCACCGGCATGGGGACGGCGTGGCCGAAAACCAGGGCCTGCTGTTTTTCCTCAAGGCGGGCCAGCACGCCTCGCAGTTGGCGGCTGCCGGACGTTCCCGACAGCACAGCTTCAATGTCCCGCTCGTTGTCCAGGGCGCAGGTGAAGCGGGTGCCGAGCTGGCTCATAACTTCCGAGTCAATACTGCCCGGGCGCTGGTCGATCACCATCAGGGTCACGTTGTATTTTCGCAGTTCCCGGGCAATGTTGGCGAAGGTGGTCTGGGAGGCTATGGACGGACTCAGGAAACGGTGGGCCTCCTCAATCACAATGACCAGGGGCCTGGGGTCGCCGCCCTGACCGCCCTCTGCTTCCTCTTTCAACTCCACGTAGCGCTCGTGGATGCGGCGGGACAGCAGGTTGCTTACCAGGATGTAGGCGCTCAGGTCCCGCCCGTACCGGCCAAACTCCAGCACCACGTGCTTGCCCCTTTCCAGGTGTTCGATGATGGTGGCGGCGGCACTGTGGCTGTTGGCCTCCTCCAGGAAGGGGAAGCGCCGGAAGCGGGAAAGGCGGTTGTGCAATGCCCCAAGGGCCGCCCGGTTTACGCCCAGATCTTCGGCGAGTTCGCCCAGGTCAGCCCCCTGCCGCTGAAGAAACTCGGCCAGCCAGTTAACGCCCAGGCGTTGTTGCAGATTGAATGCGGCGGAGGCGGCCACGTCCGACAGGTTCAGGTTATCCTTGAGCAGTTCAATGTCCTCTGGCTCAATTTCCCCGTAGCCGATCCTGACCACCTCGTCCGGCGATGAACCGCGTCGCCTGGAACTCTCCTCATCCAGGGTGAAGGTGGAGACGCGGGACGGGAACAGTTGCTTCAGGCCCTTGACCTGCCGGTCCCGGTCCGAGTCCTGCCCACTCCAGCCGTATTCGCTGTGCATGTCGAAAATCAGCGATGAGGCGTCGCCACCCTGAAGTATGCCCACCAGCAGCAGGCGGGTAAGGAAGGTCTTGCCGGTGCCGCTCTTGCCGAATACCCCAAAGGAGCGTCGCACCAGGTTGTCCAGGTCCAGGCAAACCCTGGTGTCCATATCCAGGGGAGCGCCTATCCAGAAATGGCGTTCGTCTTCCTGGCCGAACACCGCGGCCACGTCGGCGCCGGTGGCGGGGAAGGCCGGCGAGAAGTGGGAAGGGACCGTTTTGGCGGCCACCGGCCTTTCATCGCTGCCGCTGACCAGGGGCAGGGCCATGTTGGGCAGCACCGATACCACTCCGTAGGCCATGGTGCCGGAAACTGCCTCCATAATCACCGGGTCGCCTGAATCCGGCGGAGCGTGGCGGAGACGGGCGTCAGAGCTGTTCAGTTCCAGGTCGGTAACAACGCCAAAGAATCGGTACCGCTGGCCGCGAATGGTAACAAAGGTGCCAACCTTGACATCTTCGATGAGGATATCCCCGGTCGGGTTGAGGCGGATATCCACGCCCTCTGTGAGCGACCCGCCCACAACGGCGCCCATGGGGACGGAAAAGGGTAGTCCGCCGTCACCGCCGGATCCGCTAGGGTAGAAGCCATTGGTCATAGCCTTGCCCTCCGCAAGATAGCCGCGACCCGGACTGAATCGCCCACTGCCTCGCTGGCAATGGCCTGTCCGGCCCGTTTTATAAAATTATCACTGTCGGCGCGGCAGTTGGCCGCGTGACGAAGACAGGCGACGATGACCTCATCGGCCATGGGCTGGCCCGAACCCAGCAGGAACCGGTAAAAGTCCAGGTTCTCAGTGAAACGCGCCACCTCATCGGGGGTGCAGGCGCAGACAAAGGAATGTATGGGCGGCGGAAGCGGGGGCAGCAATTGGACGGAACGGCCATCCACCTCATGCCCCACAATCAGCGCATCGAAACGGGTGGTCAACAGCCGTTCAATCTGGGGATTGCTGCGGTAGACTTCCTCCAGGCTTTCCGATCCCCGTCCCCGGGCGAGCACGGGCCTGCCCGGGTCCAGGGGTTCGGTGCGGATTCCCTGTACCACCGCGTACACCTTTGGCGCCCCCACTTTTACCAGGGCTCCGAGTTGTGGGGAGCAGTAAAGGTCATAGCACTGTGCCGTTATTAATCGAGAGTCGGAGCCGATTACTTCCGCCAAAGGTTGGCTCATTCTTGAACTGGCTTCCTTCATAGGTTGAGCGATATGAATCAAAGGTTGATCGAAATGGACGCCGCGGCAACAATTATAACCGCCCCGGTACGCCAGCCGTCAGAGGGCAAGCGTCATCAATATTACATAAATGGTCCCGTGCTATAATTTTCAGGTTGCAAACTTAACCATGGAGACTGCGTTTATGGCATTCAATACCGTAGCTATTTTGAGCCCCGGCGATATGGGCCACGCGGTGGGTCAGCGCCTCAGGGAGAACGAGCTTGACGTGATTACCTGCCTGGCCGGCAGAAGCGAACGGACCCGCTTTCTGGCCGGGAAGGCCGGCATCCGGAATGTATCGACCATGGAAGAACTGGTTGAGCAGTCCGACCTGATAATGTCGATGACCGTATCCGCTGCGGTGCCTGCCCTGTGCCGGGAAGTTGCCGGAGCCATTAAGGCTACCGGTGCGGATACCCTATTTGCCGAGTGCAACGCCATCGCTCCTCAGCTTACCTGCGAAATGGAACCGATCATAACGGAAGCGGGCGGGCGCTTCGTGGACGTTTCCATTATTGGCGGGCCGCCCCGCCCTGGCTACAGTCCCCACTTCTATACTTCCGGGGAACAGGCCACCGAGTTTGAGCAACTGAACGAATACGGGCTGACCGTTATTAAGTTGGACGGCGACGTAGGGCAGGCTTCCGGCATAAAGATGTGCTATGCCGCGATGACCAAGGGTACATCGGCCCTTCACTCTGAGTTGCTTATTGCCGCGGAGTTAATGGGGCTGACTGAGCCACTGCTGGCCGAATTTCAGTCGGGCCAGTCGGCGGTCCTGCAACGAATGGAGCGTAACCTGCCCACGGTGCCGCCCCGTTCCCGCCGCTGGGTAAGTGAAATGGAAGAAATACGTGACACATTCGCCGGCCTGGGCATGACCCCTCACCTGTTTGAGGGCGTCGCCGAAATGTACCGCTTCATCGGCAGTACCCCCCTGGGCGAGGAGTTCCCTGAATCCCGAGACCGGGACAGGACATTCACCGAGACAATCAGCCAGTTGGCCCAGCACTTGCGGGAACGGCAGGCAACCAAAGACTGATTCGGCGACAATGTTCCGTCCAACCGGCCAAGACGAAAAAAGGCCCCGGCGAACTTTGGCGCCGGGGCCCCGGTGCTGTAACCAGCCTTGGAGTCAGAGAACTACGCTTCCGTCTGCTCTGTCTGGCTGCCCTTGACGGTAACGGTAATGTGGGCCATGGCGGTGTCGCCGGGCGCGCCATGCCAGTGGTTCTCGCCAGCCGGAATTATTACCACGTCGCCAACGGTTATTTCCACTTCCTCGTCGTCCGTGGCCACGGTGCCCGTGCCTTCGGTAACGATGAGTATCTGATCGCCGCTGTGCTTGTGGAACTTGTTGCGGGACCCGGCGCTGAAACTGACAACGCCAAAGTTGAAGTTGTTGCTGTCGCCGGCCTCGAACGGAGCCTGGCGGGTAACTACGTTGCCGGTGAACATTGCGCTGGTTGCCTCTTCGGTGGGAACGGAATTGAGCCTGACGACCTTCATTAGTCTCCTCCTAAATAACTTTACGATTTTCGTTTGAGTTACGGCTTCTTCTGTAGCTGTAAGCAATCGCTCTGCCCGTTTTCGAGCCAATCCTAATATACCTGCTGGAATGTGGTAAGTCCATACTGGGACAGTCAGCGAAATGACCGTGTACCCTACTTTGCTGACTACCGTAATGGTAATCAAGGAAACCGTTCCCGTACAAGGAGTATTCCAATTCCGAAACCCTCATACCGGAGGAAGCCGTTACCCCGAAATCTCGTCTCTCAAAGTGTCGCAAGTTAACTTGCCGTTCCCGAGTCAGTCCTTGGCCGGAAAGCCGGCTGTGTGGGCTGGTTCTTTTTCTTACCTTTGAGAAAGACCAATAAAGCCCCTGCGTTCCTTCTTGCAAGGTCAAATGTTAAAATTGAAATAGAAGCCTCACACAAACAGGGAGACTATCCATGGGATTGAATCAAACCATTCAGGAAGCTTTGAATCGGCACATAAACGAAGAGTTTTACGCGTCATATCTCTACCTGTCCATGTCGGCTCACTGTGATTCGTTGGACTTGCCTGGATTCGCCCACTGGATGCGCATCCAGAGCCAGGAAGAGTATGCTCATGCCATGAATCTTTTCGACTTTGTCCAGGACCGGCAGGGTAAAGTGACGTTGCTTCCCATAGACCAGCCCGTGGTTGAATTCGGTTCGGTACTGGACGTGATGGAGGCAACCCTGTCCCATGAGCGTCTGGTCAGCAGCTTGATTAATGAACTCTACGAACTGGCGTCACGGGAAAGCGATTATCCGACACAGGTTCACTTGCAAGCCTTCATCACCGAACAGATCGAAGAGGAGAAAACTGCGGCGGACATCATCGCCAAGCTCAGGCTGATCGGTGAAGACGGAAGCAACCTCCTGCTGCTGGACAACGAAATGGCGGCGAGACAGCTTTCCCCCGGCCTTTAGGGAACCGCTAAATAAGTTCCCTGTCCCACTGCAGGAGAGGGTTACGGGGACGGGGAATTTCCCGGCGGTAAGCTATCAGCCCGTCCTGACCTTCCCCACCCTGGGAAGAAGGAAATTACTCAGATAATCCCCCGCAAAGTCCTCAGCCGGTGGCTCTCCTGCAGGCTGGCAAGTTCGCCAACATGTGCAGGCCAGGACTTTCCTGCACTTTCGAATAATGCTCAATTCCATTGGGTCTGGTGGACCAATTGGCAGCATTGTAGCCAAAGATTGCATTCCATACGGCAATTCCATCTGTTATAATCGGGTATGGAATGCGTTAAGGTTCTTTCCCGTGGGTAGTTGCCTCAGATGCGCTGACGCCGGATGACCTCGACCAGGCCAAATTTCTTTTATGGAGGTCGACAGTTGGCGCTGTCAGATAAGACCTTGGTTTGCGTCGAGTGCGCAGCCGAATTTACCTTCACTGTTGGTGAGCAAGAGTTCTTTGCGTCTCGAGGTTTTACCAACGAACCCCGGCGTTGCCCTGAGTGCCGCCAGGTAAGAAAGTCCCAGCGTTCTTTCGAGGGAGGCCCTCGCGAAATGCACCCGGCAGTTTGCGCCCAGTGTGGAATGGATACCATGGTTCCCTTCCGGCCCCGCGGTGACCGTCCGGTGTACTGCAGCGATTGCTTCAGTTCCATGCGTGAGAGCAACTACCGCTAGAGGTTGCCGGCGCATTCGAAGGTATGCGGATACTCTGCACTACCCCCGGTCTAAAGCCGGGGGTTGTTGATTTCAGGACAAGGTGCTGCAGACCGGCCGATCAGCTCTGCTGGGAGCGTCCGGCCGCAAGATAAATCAGGCAAACGGAGATGAGGCATTGATGCGAAACACGGCCGATGCCGTGATCATCGGCGGCGGCGTCATGGGATGCAGCCTGCTCTACTATCTCGCACGCCGGGGTGTTGGTCGGCCCTTGCTGCTGGAGCGAAACGTCCTGGGCGCCGGATCAACGGGCCGCTCTCAGGCCATTTGCCGCATGCACTATTCCAACCCAATCACCGCCTCCATGGCCTGGAACAGCCTCCAGGTCTACGCCGATTTTGGCGAGCAAGTGGGCGGAAACAGCGGTTTTGTCAAAACCGGATACCTGGTAGTGGTGGAGGAAATTGATCGACCCAGCCTGGAACTCAACATCTCCATGCAGCAGGAACTGGGCATAAACGTGGGGCTGATATCTTCCGATGAACTCCGTGAGCTGGCTCCCATGATCGAGACCTTTCAAGGCGAAGGGTTGGCCTGGGAACCGGATTCCGGCTATGCCAATCCCTACCTGGTTACCACTTCCTTCGCCGCCAGGGCGCGGGAACTGGGGGCTGATATTATTACCCGGGCCGAAGGAACCGGCATTGAAATCAGCGGTGGCAGGGTGCGGGCGGTGCTGACCGATCAGGGGAGGGTGGAAACTCCCCTGGCAGTGGTAGCCGCCGGGCCGTGGGCCAACAGCCTTATGGACGGCGTCGGTGTCCGGTTTCCATTGATTCCCGTGCGTCACCAGGTTGCCCTGGCCACCAGGCCGCCGGGAACG
Source organism: Dehalococcoidia bacterium (assembly GCA_022821365.1). Classification (GTDB taxonomy): domain Bacteria; phylum Chloroflexota; class Dehalococcoidia; order Lucifugimonadales; family UBA3495; genus Bin22. The sequence goes on from JAJEDS010000014.1 coordinate 36,928, forward strand.
CTGCCCGAACATCCCATCGTGGGCGATATTGCCCAGTCTTTCTCCTTCCGCCCGGAAAGCCCGACGTTGACCATGGTGGGGTTTGGCGAAGACGAGGCGGAATTGGACAACTACGATGAGGGCATTGACCAGGCGGACGCCGCTGATGCCATGACTCGCCTGATCAGGCGTATGCCAGGCATGGATCAGTCCTACTATCGGGGTGGCTGGTCCGGCCTGTTTACTACCACCCCCGACTGGCACCCCATACTGGACCGGGTGCCGGGAGTTGAAGGCCTGTTTTGCATGGTCGGCTTCAGCGGTCACGGGTTCAAGCTCGCGCCGGCTATTGGCCAGGCCATGTCCGAACTGGTCCTGGACGGGCAGGCATCGTCCATAGACCTGTCTCCCCTGCGATTCTCGCGGTTCGAGGAAGATGACCTGATTCTGTCCCGCTATCGCTATCGGGTTCTGGCATAACCGTAAACGTGAGAGCCGCGGCGGCGTCCTTCTGGTTCAACTTTATTCACAAAGATTTCCCGGACTTTGTGTCTACCGAATCAAGCATAGTGTTATGATGTAAGGGAAAGGCCATAGTGTGGCCAGGTACTAATTCCGATTTGCACAGGAGAAGTGTTAATGTTTATCAGGATGGTTTGGGGCAAGCTGCGCCCCGGTAGCTGGGAGGAATACGAAAGGCACTATCACGAGCGACTGGCCGGTTCCACCGGTAACATTCAGGGCCTTAAGGAACGGCAGTTGCTCCGTAGCACTGAAGACCCCGACGAGGGCATCAGCGTAAGTATCTGGGAGACCCTGGACGACCTGCGAGCCTACGAGACCGGCGAGTTCCGACAGGGCGTGGCCCGCGAGGTGGAGCACCTGTACCGGGGCGAGTACTGGGTCAAGCACTTCGAGATCAGTTCCACCAATACCTAGGAAACCTCTGAACAAGTCCCTTCCCCCTCGATGGGTGAAGGTTTGGATGGGGGTGATAGCTTGCTGCCGGGAGATTCCCCCTCACTCTAACCCTCTCCCACCATGCGAGAGGGGACTCATTCAGACCTTCCCCAGGTGACGGTCTACAAAGTTCCTTTCCCCGTGATGAGGGAAAGTCGGGACGGGGGGGTCGGATGGCGCATTGCGGTCTCCCCCAGGTTGTGCAGAGTGCAGGAATTGCCATTATGCAGTGCCCAGGTCCTCTGACATCCACTCCCCGCATACGGATTAACAATACCAGCCCGGCCAGGCAGGCCGGGCTGGTTTCGTTATTCAACAGCTTTGGGCAGGTACTCCTCAATAGACACCCCAAATCCTGAGCATTATAGTTACGGCAATCCTTGATCCGGAGGCAACAATGCGATTCGGATTCTACCTGCCCAACAGCGGTCCCACGGCCAGGCCGGAGCCCCTGGCAGCCATCGCCAGGAAGGGCGACGAACTGGGCTTCTACTGCATGGTGGCCGGCGACCATATTCTCGTTCCAAAAGAAGTGAACTCACCCTACCCTTACACTGCGGATGGCCGGTTTCACGGTGGGGATGCCGCCGAGTACCTGGAACAACTTACTCTTCTGACCTATCTGGCCGGCATCACCAGCAATATCCGCCTGGTTCCCAGCGTGATGATCGTCCCCTACCGTAATCCGCTTCTGGCGGCCAAAATCCTGGCGACGCTGGACGTTCTTTCCGGTGGGCGCCTGACCCTGGGAGTAGGCGTAGGCTGGATGGAGGAGGAATTCGAGGCCCTGGATGCCCCTCCTTTTGCGGAGCGGGGCGCCGTCACCAACGAATACCTCCGTGCCTTCAAGGAGCTTTGGACCAGCGACGAACCCGCCTTCGACGGCCATTACTGCCATTTCTCCAACATTCACTTCCTGCCCAAGCCGGTGCAGAAGCCCCATCCTCCCATCTGGGTTGGCGGTCAGAGCAGGCCCGCCATGCGTCGCGCCGCGGCCCTGGGCGATGGCTGGCATCCGGTTGGCGCCATTCCTGCCGCTCCTCTGGAGCCTGAGGAACTGGCCCAGAACATATCCCTGCTGCACCGCTATGCGGAGGGCAGCGGCCGGGACCCGGCCGAACTGGAAGTGTCGATGAAGGCCCCCCTGTACGATGCCAATACAACGCCGCCCGGAGCAGCCCGCCGCAGGTTTGCCGGCGGCCCCGAAGAGATGATGCAGGATATCCAGACCTACGAAGACGTTGGGGTCAGCTGCATTATTTTCGATATCCGGGGCAACGACCTGAACCGCTCCCTGGAACGGCTTGAGTGGTTTGCGGAGGAGATAATGTTTCGCTCGTAAGTCTCCCGTAATGCACTGAATAGTGAAATGAGACGAGCGTCAAAGCGAAACTGTCCTGGAGTTTCCTCACCCTTGACGGGGGAGTGTCAGTGTGGGGGTGGAAACGCATTTTGGCAAGCGCGTTGAGGAGCAACTCGCCGGTTCGGCAACAGGCTGCCCCCTGCATTGGCCCCGCCGGAAGGTAAATCACTACCCATAACATTACATTGCGCTATAATATAAGGCTGTTCATATTCGCGGTTCTGCTGGAGCCGTCACCCATCTGACTTCAAGGAGCTTGTATGTCCTCT
>JAJEDS010000335.1 GCA_022821365.1 Dehalococcoidia bacterium
CCCGGTGCAGGTCCCAGTAGGTGTAGACTTTCCAATCCCCCGGTTCACCTTCCCAGATGATGGCTGCCTTGTTGCGGCGGGAAGTCCTGAGGTGGCGGTCGACACAGTTATAAGAGGCGTTCAACTTGCCGCCAATGAACCATTTTGCGTCGGGAGGATTCCATTCCAATACCTGCTCCCAGGGCTCGAACCAGTCCAGCTCCCCGGCAAACCTGGCCCAGAAAGCTTCGGGATCGCGGCGGGCTTCCTCGTAGACGTTGGGGTCCTTAATGTTGGCATTCCGGGCAAACTCTTCAGGGGGTGGAAAGGTACGGTCTTCCTGAAGTAAGGCCTCGATGCCGCCAGTATTGTCAACCATCGCTCTACCCCCAAATGCTCTGGAAATAAGTGTCTGCCGATCCAACAAACGGTTGCATGGCCCACTTTACGGCCAGCCAGTGCCATTTTAGGCATAAGGGTTCCTTGTTTGCAAACCAGAACCGGGCCTCAGTCAATGCCCGGTATCAGCTACAGGCGCCCGCCTCCCTTAACTTCTCAAACAGCCTTTGGGTCTGGACCACGTCGCCGTGGGCGCGGTGAGCGCGGATGCGGGAGGTTGATATGCCGAAGTCCTGGCACGCAGCCTGGAGGTTGTAGCGCAGGCCGAGCGGGGTTCTCAAGTCCAACACGCGTTGAACATAATTCAAATGGCTTTCGCCTTCCGCCGGATACTGGCCCAGCTTGAAGCCCTTGTACAAGGCCATAGTGTCGATGAACCGTCGGGCAGGAAGATCATCTACTTCGTCGACGACCCGGCGAGGATAGCGTCCCTCTTCCACGGCACGGCGATGAGCCCGGGCCGCCTCCAGCAGAAAGGCCCGATCGAAGCGGATAACGTTGTGCCCAACCAGAGGCAATCCGGAGGTAAGTTCTACAAACCAGGCCAGGGCGTCGTCAATAGAAATTCCCCGTGAAGACAGGTCACCATCATTTATTCCTGTCAGGCGGACTATTAGCTGGGGCAATGGGCGGTCCACCTTAACCAATACCGAGTCAGTCTCAGGATTCCTCCCCGGTTTGACCACCGACACGCCGATTTCGATTATCAGGTCGTCCCAGCAATCCAGGCCGGTTGTTTCCAGGTCAACCACTGCATAGCCATCTCGGAAGTTCATTCCTGGCACATCCGATGCTCGATTTTCTTTGGACAAACGTGAGGAGTCTACAATATGCCACGGCAATCGGAAAGATTATCGGCACCTTTACAGACGACGTTTACTGCCCAGTATAATGAAGCAACCATCAAAAAGGGCGGGATAGAACCTGCGGGCGGTGGACGCCTAACTTGGAGAAGACGATGAATACCAGTCTAAATGGCAATGTGGAAGGGAAACGCGTTGGCCTCATCGTGCCTTCCACTAACACGGTTATGGAACCGGACCTTTACCGCAACCTCCCTAAAGGCACTACGGTCCATACCTCGCGGATGCTCCTGGAGGGCAGCGTTACGATTGAGGCAGAAGAATTGATGCTGGACGTCTACCTGCCGGAGTGCGCCCGGCAAATAGGAACCCTGATGCCCGACGTGGTGGTCTTTGGCTGCACCTCGGCCGGGGCGCTACGGGGCCCTGCTTATGAACAGGAACTGGCAGGAGAGATTTCCAAGGCCACCGGGGCACCCACCATCACGATAATGGGTGCTGTTGTGGATGAGCTTAAACGACTGGGCGTGAAGAGCGTGGCGGTACTTACACCTTACTCCGAAGAGATCAACGACACCATCAAGGAGTCGCTGGAATCCTCCGGATTTACGGTTCCGTACATTAACGGGATGGACGTGAAGGGCGCCTTCAATATCGCGGCAGTTTCTCCGGATGAGATTATTCGTTATGCGGAAGAACAACTGAAAGGGGTTGAGTCGGACTGCCTGTTTGTATCTTGCGCCAACCTCAAGTCTGTGGACGTGTTGGAGGAATTGCGAGTGGCGGCGGGACGTCCCGTTGTGACCAGCAACCAGGCGGTGCTGGAGGGTGTGAAGCGCACCATCAATATTGCGGACTGAAAGCGGCCATAATATTGCGAACTGGATGCGGGCAAGGCAACCCCCTCCCCTCTCGCGGCTTCAGCAACCGGGTTCGTTGACGGCCCAATGTCGGGAAATCTATAATCCGTTAAACTTTTATTGAAAGGGCAATATTGAACATGGTAAAGACGGGCCAACGTTATGTAAGCCCCGGTGGTGCGGAGATGGTTGTTACCAAGGGTGGAGACGGGGATTTCTTTGATGGTGAAACTCAACTGCAATTGAAGGGGGCTGAGGCTTCGTTTGCGGGTGTTGCGGTTTCTCCGGATGCCATAGACATGGCGCTGGGGAAGAGGTTCTCTTCCTTAGACGGCGCCGTCTCTGTTTTGGTTACCAAGGCAGGGCGGTGCGACCTTCGATACAACGGGGACCCCATGGAATTGCAGCAGCCCAAGGAATTGCCGTCCTCTGACTAACCCCATCCAGTTTCTCCCGGCTCTCTGTTGCCCCTTCCTGCCAGTTTGCGGGAAGGGGTCGTCCTTTTGTCGGAACCCCAAACCAACGATGCCTCCAGGCCGTATATTCCATATAGACAAAGTCAGAGGAAGGAGTAATGAAATACCCCTGGGCCAACATCGCTATACTGGTTCTGGGCGGAGCGGAGTTGTTGACGGGTTATCTGGCCCTGACCAACGGCAGCCCAGAGTGGGTGGCTGCACTCCATGTTCACCGTATCCTGGGTTTCGGCATCGTGGCCCTGCTGTTCTGGAAGGGGCGGAACATACTATCCCGGCTGCTGGTTCGGCGGCTGTGGAAGCGGAACTGGCTGGCCTATTCCTTCTCCATGTTGATGCTGGCGCTGCTGTTGGCTGCCCTTGGCCTAGCAGTCTGTCCGAGAAACAGGTTGCGTGAAGGAATGGGTGTATGATGAGGGGGCACCTGGAGACGGAGGTCCCACGATGAGCAAGACCTACCTTCCCTATGACCCAGACCAGC
>JAJEDS010000189.1 GCA_022821365.1 Dehalococcoidia bacterium
ACGTCACCGATTCACCGGACCTGCAACACCTGGTAAGGACCGCCGTTTCCCACTTCGGCGGCATAGATATACTGTTTTCCAACGCGGGTATCGACTGCGAGTCGCCCGTTGTTGACCTGGACCCGGAGTTGTTGGACCGGGCGCTGGCAGTAAACGTGCGCGGGCCTTTATTGCTGTGCAAGTTCGCGCTGCCCACAATGTTCGCGCGGGGTTCCGGTTCAATAATCGGGGTAACCTCAGGTTCCGCCAGAGGTTACCGGGAAGGCCGCGTGGGTTATTCCATGAGCAAGGCGGCCCTGGAGCGGATGTTACTGAGCCTGGCGGAAGAGGTCCGGCCCCACAACATAGCCGTCAACCTTTTCAGCCCCGGCCGGGTGGATACCTGGATGAACCGGCGCGGGGACTGGCCCGGTACCGCCCACATACCCATGGTGCAGCCTGACGAAGTTACCGACGCCGCCGTCTGGCTGGCCGGACAGACCGCCGGGACTTTCACCGGCCAGGTGGTGGAACGGGCCGACTTCGGCGTCACCTAGGGCGAGGGAGCGGCCGTCTGACCTGGCAGTACAAGCCGGAAGCGCAAAGGCGTCGACCACGGAAGGGGCGCCAACTTCCCCATCAAGGGGGGGCTTGTCTGGACTTTCCACACTTACCTGTTCAGTGACCAAAAAAAGTATTCGAGGAGGCGAACCAATGACCACGCCCAATCCGGCCAGCGAAGTAGCGCCCAAGATGGCAGAACTCAGCGCCAACGTGCTGTTTGGCGACGTTTGGGAACGCCCGGAACTTTCCAAGCGGGACCGCAGCATGATTACCGTTGCCACCCTGGTGGCTCTCTACCGCACCGAGCAACTGAGGGGCCACATTAACCGGGCACTGGACAACGGGGTAACGAAGGAAGAGATCGGCGAGATTATCACTCACATGGCGTTTTACGCAGGGTGGCCAACGGCGGCCAACGCCGTCCGGGTGGCCAAAGAAGTGTTCGATTCGCGAGGGTAAGGCGGCGGCTTAAGCGAAGGAAAAAGATGAGGGGCAGACTCCCAAGGTCTGCCCCTATTTCTTTGGCCGTCCCAAGATGATATGCAATAGCGCTACGGCGTGGCCCGCGCCGCCGCCAGAAATTCCTGCGCGGCCTCGTAGCCCCTGGCTCCGCCCCGTCGTATGGAGGGCAGAAGATAGACATTGCGCATGGAAGATTCCAGGAACCCAGAGTAAACCTCAAGGGCCAGGTCAACGCCTGAACGTCCTGCTGCCAATTCTTGCTGCAGGCCCTCCGGAGCCTGCCCGAAGGCCACACTTCCTTCTTCCAGCATCTGCAGGCCCCAATAGATTGGCGCCGGGCATGGGCCATCCGCAACTTCCTCGTACGCCTCCATAAAGCTGGCGGCAAATTTCGGGTCGTACACGGGCTGGGTAATAAGGAAGGCGGCCCCCGCACTTACTTTGCGAAAAGCCAGCGCAGCCTGTCGGCTTGGGTCCTGCCCCGGGTCCACTGTGGCTCCGATGCAGAAGTCAGTGGGTGAGTCCAGCTTGCGGCCTCGGAAATCGGCGCCCTGGTTCATCTGGGCTATATGCGAAATCAGCTCCGTCGGTCGGTAATCGGCCACGTCGGAGACCCGTCCCGCGTCGGCGGCGGAGAAGGAATCCCCTTGGGCCACCACCACATTCTCCAGGCCCAGCAGTTGGGTTCCCAGGAGGTAAGACTGGGTCGCCAGGCGGTTCATATCGCGGGTGAGGAGGGCGAAAATGATGCCTTTGTCGGTTCGGCGGCGCAGTTCAGCGGCAAGCATGGCCGAGTCGGCGCGAACTGCGCGACCCGGGTTGCGGTTAACCATGAGAAAGTCGGCCTCGGGAATGGAAGTGGGGATGTCTCGGCGCTTTCCTGAACGGGGGGGAGAAAAGTCGCAAATGAAGGCGGGCTTGCCGGTAACCTCAAATCCCGCGGCGGTTACCCTGGTCATTGACTACCACCTTTCGCCCGGACAGAGGGGACTTGGGAAACAGATGAAGGTTTGGGAGTCAGGTCCGCCTTTAGGACCGTCGTTCCGGTTAAGGCCGGCTCCCAGGGGCATTTGCCATGGGACAAGATGCCTGTCGCCACTTCATCCGGATACCGGCTTTCGACGCTACGAGGGCGCAGGATCTGACAAGTCCCACCCTTTCTGAATGGTCATACGCCCGGGTGTAATGCGAAGATTCGTGCGGGCCGACGACGGCTACGGGTTCAGCTGCTCCACGTATTCCTGGAAAATCCGCATGGACTTCTGTTCCGTCATTCCCAGGTAGAAGCGGATGCCCTGGACATATTCGACCACGTCGCGGGGCAGCATAAGCAGATTTTCGCGGGGTTCGGCGATGTGGTACAGATTGTCCACGCCGTCCTCCAGGCCAACGTAAAGGGTGTCTTCAAGTACCGCCAGTTGCTGAGTGTCGATTCCCTGCCTGGCCATCCAGCGCGCGTACACGAAGGGAAGGCGGGTCCACTGGAACCATTCTTCGCCCAGGTCGTAACGGTGGGAGAATCCCCGTGCGCCGCGCCGTTGCCGCAGTCCCCGGTCCCCCATGACCATGAAGGCGTCGTGTTCGTCCCGCAGTCCCACGTATTCGGCCGGCTCCACCTGGTATTTCTGCGTGAGCAGGACTTGCAGCAGTTTCACCGAGGTCTTGGAGTCATCAATCAGACCCACCCGGGCGCCGCCCAATTCCTCCGCGGGTACCTTGGAGTAGAGGAAGACGCTGCCAGCCCTGTCGGTGCTGGCAATGCAGAAGCCGCCCACCGGTTGCAGCAGGTCCTCTTTGCCGTAGGTGTCCACAACAGGGACCAGGGCAGCGTCGATCAGGCCCTGCTCAATGTCTTCAACAGCGCGGTTGGGCATAGTGTCCACCAATTGCATCCCCCTCCGCTCAGTATCAAAGTAGAAGGGTTCGCAAATCATGTAGGGGATTCTGCCCACTTTCAACGACATATCTGTCAGTCGCTCCTCGATGCTAGATTTCCAGTACGAACACGGGGCCGGTCCCGCGTTCCGAATTCGCTTCAGACCATAACGATTTTAGGTTGGGTGGGTAGCTCAGTCAAGGCAAGCTGGGTAACCGTGGGGACAATCGGGCATTGGGTCAGGCCGCACACCCAAGTCGGAAATCATGCCTCCCTGAGCTTGTTGGAGGGCAAGGCACGTTCTCCCAAAAGACGCATGCGAGTCTGAAAGTCGGTCTGTTAGGCGGAGTTCAGATTCTTCACTCCGTTCAAAATGACATTGACTTAAAGAGAGATAGTCCGCATTGCCCTGGCGGGGCGTTTGATTGACGGTTGAAGCAACGTTAAACTGGGGCCAGGCATCTTTGGAACGCCATCATGGTTATGAGGAGAAGCTTATGTCCCGAGTACCGTTGCCCACCAGCGAGAGTATACCCGAGAATTTGCGAGATGTTTTTGAAGAAATTAACGCGGGGCCCGGCGGGGTTGGTACCGGCCCAATGTCGATACTGAAGCACAGCCCGGAAATGGCTCGGCGCGCCATACCCTTCTGGGAATACGTGCGCAACGAGTCCACCGTACCCCACCAGATGCGGGAACTGGCCATGCTGGTTACGGCACGGGCCAAGGACTGCGTGTACATCTGGGACCGCCACGTGCCCATTGCCAGGCAATCGGGGCTGAGCAATGAGCTGATTGACGCACTGCGGGATAGAAAGCCCTTGCCGGAACTTTCTCCCTCAGAGGCCGCAGTAATTAACCTGGCCAACGAATTCTTCACCGGCAGCAAGGTAAGCGAAGAGACCTTCCAGGCGGTGCACCAGCAGTTTGGCACCCAGGCCATGGTTGAGTTGGTAACTCTGATGGGCTATTACGCCATGCTGGCCTTTAACGCCAACACCATCGACCTGCAACTGGATCACCAGTCCGATGAGCCTGCGCTACCAGTATAGTTTTTTCCGCCTTCGGGTTTCCGTCTATCCCTTGAGGACAGGAAGGGGCAAGAAGATGAGGAACTCTTGCAGATATGGATAAGTCGCCTGTACGTATGGAAGGGGGGCCTGGTTGAGGACAACCCTCCATATCTGAACTGTTGCCAGCCCTCTGGCGCACTTGACAGTACCAGGGGAGAGTCTTAACATT
>JAJEDS010000086.1 GCA_022821365.1 Dehalococcoidia bacterium
TAGAACTTCACAGCTCTTCTCCGGTTGTCAGGCTGGGGATCCGCTGCGCCAGGACTTCCTCGATGCGGACTCCGTTCATGGAGCGCACGGTGAACTTGAGATTGCCGTAATCAAGGATTTCTCCGGCTTCGGGAATGTAGCCCAGTTGGTACAGTATGAAACCGGCCACAGTCTGGTAGTCGCCTTCGGGCAGGTCCAGTTTGAGCTGATCGTTGGCGATCAGAATTGTCATGCCGGCGTTGATGCGATAGGTGTCTTCGTCTATCTCCGAGTATTCCCTGGGCACTTCCTCATCGCGTTCCTCTTCAACCTGGCCCACTATGACCGACAGTCCCTGCTTCAGGGTAATGAGGCCGGCGATGCCGCCAAATTCGTCCACGGTGAGGACGAGGCCGTAGCCGCCTTGCTGCATTTCGGAGAAGGTGTCGGCCACCATTTTGGTCTCGGGGACGAAATAGGCCTCGCGCACCAGTTCGGTAACGCTGTCGTCCAGTTCCATTTCACCCCTTCCCAGGGCGAGGAGCACATCCTTGTTGGACAGGACTCCGACGACGTTTTCGGTGTCGCCGGCATAGACCGGGAAACGAGTGTGGTTATGCTGGGCGTACAGGGCAAGGAAGGCCTGCAGGGTTGTGCCCTGCTCCACCCAGATTATTTCGGTCCGTGGAGTCATTATTTCCTGGACTTTCTGGTCGCCGAACCTGAACACCTTGTTGAGGAGTTCGGCCTCGGTCTGCTCCACCGCGCCAGTCTGGGCTCCAACTTCGATCAGGGTGCGTATCTCGCCCTCGCTGACTTCGTTGGTGGAGTTGGTGATGCCCATTATGCGGGTGAAGGCGTTGGTGATGGCCTGGAGCACCCTGACGCCCGGGGAGAGGACAAACTCCGCCATGGTAAGGGGCCTGGCGTAGGCGAAGGCCAGGGTTTCCGACCGGTTCCACGCGACGGTTTTGGGCAGGGTCTCGCTGAAAATGAGCAAAAGCAGGGTAACGCCTACGGTGGAAACCATGACTGCCAGTCCTTCGTTCTGAATCACGTTCAGCGCGACGGCGGTACCGAGGGCGGCGGCGGCAGTGTTGACCAGGTTATTGCTAAGGAGAACCGTGGCGAGCAGGCGTTCGGGGCGGGAAACGAGGCGTTCCACCAGCTTGGCGTTGCGCCGACCGATGCTGATCAAGTGAAGCAATCTGGCCCTGGGCAGGGCGATGAATGCGGTTTCCGAAGAGGAAAAGAATGCGGATAAAGCCAGGCATAGGGCGAGAAGAGCTAACTTGCCTAAATCCTCTGACTCCATTTTGAAACCCTCAGGCCTCCTAAAAAAATTGATAATTATGTTTGGTAACCTGGATAAAGGCTGCACAGCCTTAATAGAATGGATGATAGCATTGGGGTAATTTCGGTGTAAAGTTGACCGATTTTACCGGCGATCTTAGTATGAATTGAATTCACCTAATAAAGCGCATCTGTTTTAAGCGCCTGCTGCAGGGCGGCAGCCTTCGCGAGCCGGCGAAACGGTCTTATCTGGTCTGAAAAGGGAAGATTTATGGCATTGAAGGTTCTGGGCATTGAAACGTCCTGCGATGAAACCGCAGTGGGAGTGGTGGAGGACGGCCGCCGGCTCCTTTCCAACGTCGTTTCATCACAGGTGGAACTGCACGCTCCTTATGGCGGGGTGGTGCCGGAAGTTGCTTCCCGCCAGCACATCAGGGATATGGCGCCGGCCCTGGACAAGGCCCTGGCCGACAGTGGCATTGATCTTTCCGACATTGATGTCGTGGCGGCGACGTACGGGCCAGGGCTGGCCGGGTCTCTGATCACCGGCCTGAACACTGCCAAGGCCCTGTCCCTTTCCCTGGGAAAGCCCATGGTCGGCGTCAACCACCTGGAAGGGCACATCTACGCTTCCTGGCTGGCCAGGGGGGACGAAGATCACCCGGAAGAGTCCCCGGGCTTTCCGCTGGCCTGCCTGGTGGCTTCGGGGGGGCATACCGACCTGATCCTGATGGAAGGGCACGGTGTTTACCGGTTGGTGGGGCGCACCCGGGACGACGCGGCCGGTGAAGCCTTCGACAAGGCGGCCCGTATCCTCGGGCTGGGCTTTCCCGGCGGGCCCGAAATACAGAAAGCCTCCCAAGGCCATGACGGGACGGAGTTTTCCCCTCTCCCCCGGGCGTGGATGCGGGATACGCTGGACTTCAGCTTCAGCGGAGTAAAGACGGCGCTGCTGCACCTGGCACAGCGGGAAGGCCTGTACCCGGGCGACCCAGAAGCGGAAAAAACGACGGAATTGCAGGAAAAGGTGGACCGGGTGGTGGGGGAGATGGCCGCCAACTTCCAGGAAGCGGTGGTGGAGGTAATGGTGGTCAAGGCCCTGGAGATGGCGCGCCGCTACAAGGCTAGGGGAATTGTGCTGGGCGGCGGGGTTACCGCCAACGCCCGGCTGCGAGAGGAAATTAACCGGGCGTCCACCCTGCCGGTGATAATTCCACCCCCGGTCCTATGCACCGATAACGGGGCGATGATTGCGGCCTGCGCCTACTTCCAATTCGACCGGGGCGAAGAGTTCGGACTAGACCTGGATATTGACCCGGCGCTGCCATTGGGTTAGCGGGGCACGGCGCTAAACCGATGCAAACGTGAAATGCGCATTTGATTATGTGGGGCCGGTCATTCACCGCCAGCATAGGGGCGATTCGCGAATCGCCCCTATGCTTATGGACTGTGTCGCCAAGAATTGCCGGTCATTTGGTCAGGCGTGCCAGGGTTGGGGCTTCAGCAGGTCGTCCCAACGGTTCTGGCGGCACTTGAACAGGCACTCGACCACATCGTCGATGTCGGGTATTCGTTCTGCGCCCAGGACGGAAAATGACAGATTCCAGTTGGAACCCTGCAGAGTGACCTTCCCGCCCGCCCGCCGGACGTTGTGGCGCCAGTAAAGCCAGGCGGCCACAAGCACCGCGGCCAGCAGGATGAAGGGAACAAAGTCCATGTTTATGCCGGGAATCCCGGGTCCCTCGAATTGTCCGGCCATCCAGTAAGCCACCACCAGGTAAAAGGCCAGGGCAGCCACCAGTGTCAATATACCGCGTAAGGGAGACAAGGTGCCTTTGCGGGCGGTGTCAACCACAATGCCCTTCAGTTCTTCTACCGGCAGCAAGGTGGCCTCCCGCGCCCGGCCGTCGCCGCGGAAAAAGAGTATCCGCTGGGTTGTGGCAATCAACAATTGACCGTTGCTGGAGGGTTCATCCAGCAAACCCTCTTCCAGTGAGAAAACCCTCGCCACCCTTTCTTCCGGGAGCAAGGCCACTCCCCGGACTCGGGAAAGATAGTTTCTTGGCTGAATGGCCTGGTCAATCAAGGAAATCCTCCAAGAGTCCTTGCAGAAGCGGAAAGATGGAGGTGACGGCCCGTTCCATCGTGGACTGCACTGGCTCCTTCCAGCTTCAGCACAGCCCTTCTTTGCTGCGTTCGGCGCCTGCTGCAAGGGATTTGAGAGAGACAAGCACTGCGCCCAAAAGTTTCGGCGTATGTTACCATTGCCGTTACTTGCTAGACCAGCCTTTGGACGTACTGACGGAGGTTAGCATGCCCGATTTGTCCAACGAAGAAGTACATGCCCTGGGAAAGTCGGTGGGACTGGATATCCAGGAACCGGAACTGACGCAGGTTGGTTACAGCCTCAACGCCATCCTGGAAGCCATGGCCGGCATCGAAGTTCCCGGCGCCAACAGCATAGAACCGCTGCCCCTGATTTTCCCCAGTCCGGAGGTGCAGGATGAGTCCTAACGAAATTCCCTACCTGTCCGCCACTGAACTGGGCGGGCATATCGCGGCACAAGAGATTAGCCCGTTGGAGGCAGTTGAGGCTTACCTGGCCCGCATTGGCGAAGTGGATGCAAAACTCAATGCTTATGTCACCGTCCGTGCCGACGAGGCAAGGGAAGAGGCGAGGCAGGCGGGCGAAGAGATTGCCCGAGGCAGCTACCGGGGCCCGCTGCACGGCGTGCCCGTGGGAGTTAAGGACCAGATTTACGTAAAGGGCGTCCGCAATTCCGACGGCTCCAAAATACGGGATGACTTCGTGCCCGACTTCGACGCTACGGTGGTAGCCAACCTGCGGCGGGCCGGTGCAGTTATCCTGGGCAAGCTGAACATGAGCGAATTCGCCATGGGCGACCCCATCAGTTCCTACTACGGCGCGGCCCACAACCCCTGGGACCTGGAGAGGAACCCGGGCACGTCCAGCACGGGTTCGGGGGCGGCGACTGCCGGGTTCCTGTGCGCAACGTCGCTGGGTGAGGACACGGGCGGTTCCATCCGGGGCCCGGCTGCCAACTGCGGGCTGGTGGGAATTCGGCCCACCTGGGGCAGGGTAAGCCGCTATGGAGTGGACGGCGCCTCCTGGTCGGTAGACACCATCGGTCCCATATCCAGGACGGTGAGTGACTGCGCCGCCACCATCGGCGCCATTGCCGGGTATGACCCGAACGACCCGTACACGGGCCGGGCGCCGGTGCCGGACTACCAGGCGGCCCTGACGGGCAACATTGGCGGGCTGAAAGTGGGCGTGGTGAAGGAGTTGATGGACCCGAGCCTGGGTCTGGACCCTCAGACCCGCGAGGCGGTGGAGGCGGCTATCCAGGTGCTGGCGGAACTGGGCGCGGAGGTGCGCGAGGTTTCCCTGCCCCTGGCGCAGCAGACGGGCGCCATTGTCCGGACCATCACCCATACGGAGCGGGTAAGCCTGCGTCCCGAGTGGCTGCGGGAGAGGCCCGAGGACTATCACGTCAACACCCGAATCGCCTTCATGACGGGCAACCTGATACCGGGCCAGGTGTACTACAAGGCCCAGAAGCTGCGGGCCATAGTTCGGAGGCAGGTGCTGGACCTGCTGGAGGAAGTGGACGTGCTGGTGCAGCCCACGTCGTCGGGCCCGGCGGGCAAGCTGGACTTCACCACGGGCGTGGCAAGCAAGGAATCGGCGCTCCAGGCGCTGGTCGAGGGGAGCTACCGGGGCCCCTACAGCTTGAGCGGCGCGCCGGCCCTGTCAATCCCGTGCGGTTACACCACAGAGGGTGAAGGCGCCCTGCCCCTGGCTTTGCAGATCGCGGGGCGGCCCTTTGCGGAAGCCACCGTTCTGAATGTGGCCTATGCCTACGAGCAGGCTACTCCCTGGCACAATCGCAAGCCACCGATTTAGGGAACCTCTGAAGAAGTCATCGTGATCCCGGCACTGGAAGGAAATCCATGCGCGGGGGTAGGGGCGATTCGCGAATCGCCCCTACGGCGGGCGAACGTGGCCCCCA
>JAJEDS010000230.1 GCA_022821365.1 Dehalococcoidia bacterium
CGATGGAAAGGTGGTGTTCCAGCACGGTGTTGAGTACCTGAATTCTTGCCTGTTCTCGCTGTTTCAATGTCACTTCCTTCATAAGGGTGACATTTTCGCTGACCAGTTAGCTGGTGACTTAATCGTAGAACATCAACAAGGCCCAGCATAATCTTTGTGCCGCTGACCAGGCTCTTGATGCCTATTGACTCGTTGGTGCCGTGGGTAAAGTTGAGCATGGGGTCGTCGTCGGGATGGGAACCGTTGAAACCGTAAGTTACCGTGCCCAGGGGACGGGTGAAGCGGGAATCGGTGAATCCGTTGCTGATGGCCGGCACCCACTGGATGTCGTCCCGCTCCAGGGCGTGGGCCGTAACCCGACGCAGGCTGGTGGCCAGGGGGGATTCGAAGGGCGAGGAGTTAGGGCGGGCCATGTAGTCAATCTCGTAGGATACGCCGGGGACATCGGCCAGCACCTCGTCCAATTGCCGGCGCACGTACTCGTCATCCTGGTGGGGCAGGGTGCGCACGTCGCAGGTCAGGCGGATGGACTCGGGAACGCTGTTGGACTTGATGCCGCCCCGCACCATGGTGGGCGTCAGGGTCATGCGGGACAGGGCGCGGAGCATGGAGGCGAAGCGGGGGTTGTCCGACTCGATATCCGCGATGATGGCGTCCACGTTGGCCGGAGAGGGCCTGTCCTCGATGGCAAAGGTAGAAAGGTGGTCGAAAATGGCGGTGGAGGTGTCCCGCTCGGCGTCGTAGCCTTCGATGGAGTTGAGGGCCTGGCTCAGCCGGTAGAGGGCGTTGGTCCCCTGCCAGGGCACCGATGCATGGGAACTGGTGCCCTTTATGTCAATCTCCACCTGCAGACGACCTTTTTCGCCTACGCCAAGAATGTAGGTGAGGGCGCCGGCGGCTCGGACGGGAGTGCCGCCACCCTCGTTGACTGCATAGGGAGCGGCCAGCTTTTCCGGATGGTTGTCGGCCAGCCAGCCGAAGCCGTAGCGTCCGCCGTGTTCCTCGTCGGCGCCGGCGGCCAGGATCAGTCCGTCCTCCAGTTCTATGCCGTTGCGCCTGAGGAGGCGGACGGCCATAAGCTGGCAGGTGAGCAGGCCCTTGCAGTCGGAGGCGCCGCGGCCAAAGATACGGTCGCCGTGGATGGTGGCGCTGAAGGGCGGGAACTGCCACTTGGTTTCGTCCTCCACCGGCACCACGTCGGTGTGGGACATGAACATCAGGCCCGCTTTGCCCGAGCGGCCCTCCATGCGGGCGATGAGATTGCCGCGGTTAGGGGCCGACTCCAAGATTTCAGACTGGATGCCATCCTGGGCCAGGAAGTCGCGGGCCAGTTCGCATACGGGAGTCTCGTCGCCGGTGGGCATTGCGCCGGTGTTGACCGATGGAATCCGCACCAGGGACTGTTCCAGGGCAATGATATCGTCCAGGGAGGCGTCAACCTGGGCGAAAAGGTCCTGCAATTCAGGCATAACACTTTTACCTTCCGCTATTGGTTTTGGCGAGTGTAATCAGGGTAACGTGCAGTGTCAACGCGGGCCGGACGTCTTTTTCTTTGAGGGTCTCTTCACAAAGAGGAGCGGAGTAACGGAGATTCGCAGAGCCGGTCTGTATGCCTCCACTTTTCTGTTTCTCTTTGGGAGAATGGGGCTAAAATGCACGAATCCTGTAGCTACGGATATGTGCAATGCAACGCGACTTTGTCGGATATGGGCGCAATTTGCCCCAGATCCAGTGGCCCGGTGGGGCCAGGATAGCGGTGTCCCTGGTGGTCAATTACGAGGAGGGTTCCGAGTATTCCCTGCTGGACGGGGACGACCACCACGAAAGCAACAACGAGGTGCCGTCGCCCATTCCACCAGGGCAGCGGGACCTGTACAACGAGTCTTTCTTTGAGTACGGCAGCCGGGTGGGAGTGTGGCGATTGCTGGATATGTTTGACCGGCGCCAGGTCAAGTCCACCTTCTATTGCTGCGCCCAGGCCCTGGAACGGAATCCGGAGCTGGCGCGAGAGATTACAGCCCAGGGGCACGAACCCTGCGGCCACGGATATCGCTGGGCCGAGGTTCACCGAATGTCGAGGGCAGAGGAAGAAGAGGATATGCGTAAGACGGTGGCAGCCATCGAGGCCACCACGGGGGAACGGCCCCTGGGCTGGTTCACGCGTTACGGCCCCAGCGTCAACACCCGGGAACTGGCGGTGGCCGAGGGCGGGTTCATCTACGACAGCCTGGCTACCAACGACGACCTTCCCTACTACGTTAACGTTGCCGACCGGCCCTGGCTGGTAATCCCCTACAGTTTTGAGACCAACGACGCGCGTTTCTGGCGGGGCGGTTTAGTGAGTACAGGCGATTTTTTCGAGTACCTGAAGGACTCCTTTGATTGCCTGTACCGGGAGGGCGCGTCTCACCCCAAGATGATGTCGGTGGGCCTGCATTGCCGGATTACGGGGAGACCGTCCCGTTCGCAGGCGGTGGAACGGTTTATCGAGTATGCCAAAGGGTTTGAGGGAGTGTGGTTTGCGAGGAGGGTGGATATTGCCCGTTGGTGGCTGGAGAATTACCCGGCGTGAGGGTTAACGCTCCAGCCACTGGCGTTGATAGCGGGCTAACCTTAATTGGTTAACAAAGCCGTCCGTATAGGTCTGGCCGACCCTTAAATTGCTGGCAACCCGGTCCCCCGCCAGTTGCTGCAACCGAGAAATCTGGCGTGCATCGGTGATGGTAAAGGGCTGCGGCCCACTGTTCCTGATGTCCTCCATGTCGTTGACGAATTGCTCGGCGCTGTCAATAGCCGCTTCAATTGCCCTTTCATCCGCCAAGTGGTTCTGGTAGAAATTCACGTGGTAGCGGTCATAACCGTCGTGGCGTTCCTGGATATGGCTCTTCCTGAACTCTTCGGCCAGATGATAGGCAATGGCGTCCTTGTGCTGGTAATTCTCTGTGCGCCAGCCCCTTGTCTTTCCGACGGCAGCCAGCGCATGTTGCTCCGCTCCCCATATCTTTTGAGACGCTTGCAGCCTGTCGCCCTTTTCCAGTTCGTCCCTGGCGTGGTCAATGAACCGGCGGCTTATCTGCATATGTTCGTCGGGCGTCTGGTTTCGACTGGCGTTGGGTAGCGCGGCCATATTAGTCCCTTGAAATGTTGGATGTTGATATAAGATATACTAACAAGAACGTTGGCACAGGTTGGTACGGCATAGCCCAGCCGAAGGGAGATTTCCGTTTGGGACAGTTTAGCAGTTTCACGGGAACGCTGGTTGAGTGGGAAACGTGTTTCCACTGAATCGAAACTGAAGCGTCAGATACGAATTCCTTGCGTCCCACCTTGCTTTGTGGTAATTTTAGGCTAGATTTTTGCAGGCATAATGCCAAGTGCGAGGTAATGTTATGAGCTACAAGCCCAAGTATCTCGGCCACGTCAATATGTTTGTACGTAATGCCGAGCGTTCCCAGAAGTGGTACGAGGACATTCTGGGCCTGCACACCTATGACTTCAGGCCGGGGCGGGCGGCATTCATGTCCGCCGACATCGAACAGTCCCACGAAATCGCGCTGATTGAAGTGGGGGAGGAAGCCCCTGGCATCCAGAACCGGCAGGTGGGCCTGAATCACATGGCCTGGATGATGGAAAGCCTGGACGACCTCAAGGAAATGTACCACCGGCTGAAGGAGAAGGAAGTGCCCATCGGCCACATTTCCGACCACGGAATTTCCATTGGCATCTACTTCAACGACCCCGACGGCAACGGCATCGAGGTTTCCTACGAGTTGCCTCGGAGCCAGTGGAACCGGGAAGAGAATATATTTATGGGCGAGGGACGCATGTCCGGCCAGTTCCCCGGTCCCTGGGACGAGGAGATGGCAGCCCAGCAGGCCGCCGCCGCTGCACGCTAGACGGGGCTAACCCTTGAGTTTGCATACATAACGCAATCGCTGAGAACTTACGGAGGAGAAGGTATGCCGAGCCAGGAAGACATTGCCTTGATGGCTCATCTGATGCGCCGGGCCGGTTTCGGCGCCAGCCGCGCTGAACTGGAGGAGCTTTGCGCCCGGGGCTACGAAGCCGCCGTGGAAGCGCTGCTCAACCCGGGTGACGATTCCGGCATTGACGAAGATGAGCTTTACCGCTATTTCCCCCAGTTTGAAAGTTCCCTGGCGCCGGTGGCGGCCCAGACCGAGTGGGTGTACCGCATGGTCAACACCAAATGGCCGCTGAAGGAGAAGATGGCGCTGTTCTGGCACCAGCTTTTCGCCACCGGTAATTCCAAGGTGGACAACCCTCCGGAACTGCTGGCGCAGATTGGCATGTTCCGACGGGAGGGACTGACCAACTTCCCGAACCTGCTGGTGAATCTGGCCCAGAATCCCGCCATGATTTACTGGCTGGACAACAACGGCAACCACTACGGCTCCATTAACGAAAACTGGGGCCGCGAGTTGCTGGAACTGTTCTCCATGGGCGTGGGCCACTACTCCGAGGAGGACATCAAGGAGGCGTCCCGCGCCTTTACCGGCTGGACGCTGGGGACCAAGCCGCCCCGGCAGCCCGTGGGCCGCTTCTACTGGAACTTCGAGTTCAAGCCCGAGGACCACGACTACGGCGAAAAGGAGTTCCTGGGCCACACCGGAAACTTTGATGGCGACGACATCATCGACATCATCGTGAAGCAGGAGGACACCGCCCGGTTCCTTGCCCGCCACCTGTACAACTTCTTTGTGGCCGACGAGCCCCAGGTGCCGGCGTGGAACATCACCCCGCCCAACGACCCGGTGGCCATCGACACCCTGGTCAAGGCGTACATGGACTCTGACGCCGATATCAAGTCCATCCTGCGGGCCCTGTTCAACTCCGATTTCTTCAAGAACGCCCGCTTCCAGCACGTGAAGAGTCCCGCCGAACTGGTGGTCAGCACGGTACGCATGGCCGGCAACTACAACCAGCCCCGCACCGGTTTCCCGCTGCTGGCCTTTGAGTGCGGCTGGCAGGGCCAGGAATTGATGAATCCCCCCAGCGTGGAAAGCTGGCACACCGGTTCCGAGTGGATAGACGGCGGCGCCCTGGTGCGGCGGCTCGGCGGGCGCACCTTCCGGCCCTATCGGGCGGTCGACATCGTCGGCGCGCAGGTCGGCGGCGC
>JAJEDS010000183.1 GCA_022821365.1 Dehalococcoidia bacterium
AGGCAAGTGAGGCTCAAGAAGTTCCCAAACCCGGTCAGAAATGTCGTGGCGTCGATGCGTTGCCGTCATATCCCCACCCCTCACCTTCACTCTCACAACACCAATCTAACACCATGCTATCATTTTGACGACACCCCCTAGTGTCCATTCGTGGATAAAAAAAGGAGATAAACCATGATGACCCTCAGCGAAATCAAGCGAGAAATCCGCGCCCTCCAGCGCAAGTACCACCGGGAAATCGCCATTTACCGCATGCGCCGCGTCTCCGACGAAATCTACAACGACTACGCCCGCGCCGTTGCCGACCAGCAGGAACCGCCCAAACCCCTGGAAATCATCCACAGAATTTCCAAAGAGGGCTTCCGCCTCACCACCTGGATGAACCTGCACAACTACCTGGACAAGGTAAGGGAGAAGGGCGACATCCCCGAACCCCGGCGCATCGTCCTGGCCCTGTTCCCCTGGGCCTGGAAGAGCAGGTACGACCACTACCTGATGCGGGAACTGCCCCCGCTGGCCCCCAAACCCGACCTGGGGCTCCTCTGGGCCCAATGGTTCGCCCTGGCCTGACCAACCCTTCGTGCCCCTTCGTGCCCTTCGTGGAAAAATCCCCAAAACGGGCCAAAATGGAACCAAATGGAACCCGAATGAAAAAGTAGGCGCCTTCACACCCCTCAGGACGAAACTCCGATGAGAGTGCGCGCAGGCAATAGTCCGTCGGCATCCGTGCGCCCTCGTCCTAAGGCAATCTTGTTGACTGCCCATACGGGCACTGTATAAAATGAGGCCCACTTGGAGCCAAAAATGGTCCGGTAAGGAGACGTAATGACGACCTACGAATCAGTCCTGCACCCACCGGCAATAATTGCCGAACTGAAGAAGAACAACATTACCCACGTGGTCTGGCTGCCGGACAGCGAGACCAATTTCATGTACCAGCTCCTTAACGAAGAAGACTCCCTGGATCTCGTCCCCGTTTGCCGCGAGGGCGAGACCATGGCCATCGCCGCCGGCCTCTGGGTTGGCGGCAAGAAGCCCGTCGTATTGATTCAGAACACCGGCATCTTCGAGTCCGGCGATTCCATCCGCGGCCTGGGCCTGGACATCAACCAGCCCCTGGTAATGCTTATCGGCTATCGCGGCTGGACCCGTCGCGGACCGACTCCCGATTCGGCGGCCCGCTACATCGAGCCCATCCTCCACACCTGGGGCATCAACTGCTACCTGATCGAGACCGATGACGACGCCGATCGCATCAGCATCGCCTGCGAAGAGGCCGAACGCACCCAGAAGCCCGTCGGAGTCCTGGTAGGCACCGAATTCGGCGTCTAGCCAACTGTTGAAACCCGTCGTTCCCGCCTTCGCGGGAACCTCGACTGGTCATGGTAAGGTTAGGACGGGGATGACGAGTCCCTGGCCCTATTGACGGGTCAAGGTTAGGATCGGGGTGATGAGTCCCTTCCCCCTCGACGGAGGAAGGTTTGGATGGGGGTGATACTCCCTTAGCCAACTCCCCTTTGTCCACTACGAATAACAAAGCATCCTTCGGCGCCGCTCCTTCCGAGCCTGTCGAAGAACATCCGCAAGGAGACAACAAGCATGATCAACAATACCGATGCCGTAAGGCTGATCGACAGCAAGCGGGAAGACTCGGTTATCGTACCCACTATGAACGCCAACAACGTGGGCTTTGGCCTCCCCAGCGTCAGTACGAACCAGAGCCTCGACCTGCCCCTCTCCGGCGCCATGGGCAAGGCCTCCAACCTTGGCCTCGGCATCGCCCTGGCCCAGCCCGGCCGCAAGGTCATGGTGCTGGACGGCGATGGCAGCCTGCTCATGAACCTGGGCGCCATGGTAACCTCCGCCAACAAGGCTCCCACCAACTTCTATCACTTCCTGTTCAACAACAAGGTCTACGCCGTTACCGGCGGCCAGCCCATACCTGGCTCCGACTGCCAGGACTGGGAGGGAATGGCCAGGGCGGCCGGATATGCCGCCGTCTTCTCATACGACAATCTGGAAGACTTCACCACCGGCATTGATGAAGTCCTGGCGGCCGCCGGCCCCGTTTTCGTCCACTTGGCCATCGAGCCCCAGATCGAAAATACCCCGGTCCAGTTCCGCCCCCGGGCCCAGCGCACCGTCAAAATGGCCTTCGACGAGGTACCCGCGGCCCTGGGCGTAAGCTCCGGCTAAGCCGGGTCGCCTGCCGTTACCGGCGGCCATTTTTTGAGGCGGCCCCTTGCTGGCCGCCTCTCAATCTTTGTATATTTACCGACGAATAGGGTAGAAGATTTATTAGTGAACATTCGTGTCTATTCGTGGATAAGAACACTTCGGGGCCAACATTGCTGAAGGACTTGAGCAGAAGCCTGCTGGGCCGCCTGGTAAGCCTGGGCATCTTTGCCCTGGGCTTCTGGGTGCTCTACCAGGGGTTGCTGCGGGAGGACAACCTCGTTTTGCTGATACTCGGCGTCGTGGCGGGCAGCGCGTTGATCCTCGGCGGCCTCTACCTGATGGCCACCACTCGCCGCCTGGCCGCACGGCGGGCTTCTGCCCAGGAGGCCCAGCGGGAAACCGAACTGACACAGACCGAACTGGAGGATATAACCGGTGATTCCCTCGACGGAAGCCGCAAGGGCGATTAGCTTCCACCGCCAGGACGCCCTGGTGGTTTCTACCTCATCCGCCCTGCGAGACTGGAACCAGGTTTCGGAACGGCGGGACCTGGATATCGACCTGACCGACTGCATGGACCGCGCCCCTGGGGTGGGTTTGGGCCTTTCCCTGGCCCAGCCGGACCGCAAGGTCCTGGTGCTGGACTGCGACGCCACCCTGCGCACCGACCTGGGCGCCCTGGCCACCATCGGCGAGTCATGCCCTCAAAACCTGGTCCACTTCGTCTTTGACGATGCCTCTCACGTTTCCACCCACGGCATTCCGGTGGAAGGCATCGACAACGTCAACTTCGCCTCCATGGCTCAGGGAGCGGGTTACACTCGCACCTTCCAGTTCGACAATCCCGAGGAACTCTTCATTGGCCTGGAGGAAGTAATGCGGGAAACGGGGCCCGTGTTCGTGGTAGTAAAGGTCCTCCACGACCAGGACCTCCCTCCCTTCCCCGAACGCAGCATGGCCGAAGGCTGGTCACAGGTTCGGGAAACTCTCTTGGGAGGCACGTAACGAGTGGGAGGGACGTAGCAAGCCCGCCGTCGGGTTGGGAACTGCATTCTTCGAGGTTCGAGCCGCCCAGTACCTGGCGGCGCTCTAACCGTGAGGCAAACCTGAAACCCTGCGGGACACCAGGGAGGAGTCATGGCAACGGCAACTGACTACCTGCGCATCCTCGAAGAACTGGGCATTGACACGGACCAACTGTGGCCGAAACTCGGTCATTCCGGCAGGATACTGAGGACAAGAAGTGGCGAACGGTACTCTGGCCTGTATTTCAACCATCAAGAGGGTGTCTGTTACTTCACAGTAAATCCCAGAGTCGCCACAGTCTCCGTCGACTGGAATCTCTGGCAGAATGTGCCCGCTCCCGTAACGGTGCCCTATTTCGACCGCGACAAGCAGAACATTGTCCCCAGGTCCGGCCAGGAGCGGCAGGCGCTGCGAAGCCTGCTGGGGCTTCCCCCGGAGGGTGGCTTCCTGAGTTTCTTGAAAGGACTGTTTGGCCGGTCTTCCTGACGTGAATAAGATCTTTCAGTTGCTCAGGTGGAAGCGCCAGCCAGGAGTTTGCAAGGCAGTAGCTGCTGCGAAGTCCTCGGTAGGAAAAAGGGGAGAGGGAGCGACCGACGCGATTACTGGTGGACCGGTTCTTCTTCTTCCTCCACCGGCCGCACCAGTATCTGTTGGGCCACGTTGAATCCCATGGATACCCGGGTTCTGGGAGTGGACACCGTCATTACTCCCAGGTATGGGGTCGCTTCCGCCACGCTGACCCGGCTCTCCGGCACAATCTGCGCCTCGTCCAGGAACTTCAGCAGGTTGCGGTCCTCTTCGGGAATGCGTTCCACCAGGTATTCGGCATCCTTGGCCGCCGTGTCCAGGGTAATGCAGTTGGGCGGCAGTGGCGGCGCCCCGGCCCCGGGGATGGGGCGGCCAAACGGCGACTTCTCCGGGTACCCCAGTCGTTCCCTCAGCCTCGCCTCCAGTTCCCCGGATATGCCGTGCTCCAGCCGGTGGGCTTCAATGTAGGCGCACTCCAGGTCCATTTCCAGTATTCGCACTACCAGCCACTCTGCCAGCCTGTGGCGGCGGGCAATGTCCTCACCGCCCTCAAACCCCTTCCGGGTCAGCCGGATGCGCTTGTCCGAACCGATGTCCACCAGGCCCTGCTTCTGCATCCTGCGGGTCATTCCGGCCACCGAGGGTACCGAAGATCCCAGGCCCTCGGTGGGAGGAAGTTGCTTAATGGCGTCTGTAAGCTGGGTTACCGTAGGCGTAACCGTATCCTCCCACAGCCGATACAGGCACAGCAGGTAGTTCTCCGTCACCGCGGAGAATCGCTCAAGCCCATCCTCTTCCATCTCGGCATCCGGGCTGACCCGGTGGGCGGCCCTTCTCGACCTTGGCATCGGCATACCTCTGTGACGTCGGGCGGCTCCGCACAATCACCGCAGCCAGTCCCGCCATTTGCATCCGGCAACAACCAGGGACTCAAGGATTATACAACGGAGGTGGATTGTTGATAAGGGAGGAGCGGGTTAACCAGGGCAATCGCGTTTAAGATTCGGAGTAACCCTTCGTTCCCGCGCAGTCTGGATCCTCCGGCCTGAAAGAAGCCAGGATTCCTCGGACCACTGAGGCGTACAATGCGCACAGTTCCACATAGATTCTCTGCGCTCCTCCGCGTCTCTCCGCCTCTCTGACAAGAGGTGGTCCGCCACTGAACCGGCAAAGCCGGACCATAACCCCATCGCCCGGTGACACCCGCCCCTTGTTTCCCTGGATAACTCCTCCCTAACATAATCCTCATGACCCCCCATCCCCTTTGCCGGAGTATGGAGTGCCGAGGCATGGAGAAAATAGCCGGGGAACTGCCATCTCCAGCCAGGCAGAAACCCGCCAGCCCTCCCGGCTACGACCCAAGAGCGCGCCGAATGGCCAATTCAAAATTACAGTTGCCTGTCTGCCCGGCGGACCGCTCAGCGCCCATTCGGCGCCGTCCACCTCTCGGTGTCAAATACGAAATTCGGGCAAATGGGCCAAAATGGGCCAAAATGGTGCCAAAGATAGAAAAAATCCCGAACAGCCACTATTGCCAGGGCAGACGCGTTATGTGGATTACATTAACCCCACAGATGTAGAGCATACAGAGTTATAGAGATATTCTCTGCGGAACTCAGCATCCTCCGTGTCTCTGTGGTGAAAGGGGGGCTGGCTTTGAAGCAATTGAGCCGGACACCACCATCAAAACGTGATAGCCCTGATCGGTTAGACGATAAAGCCATGGATTTAGTGCTTCGGGACTATTTCGATGCTACCCCAAATAGGCCGAACACGACGGTTCTTCTCAGCTGAATAGACTTCCAAAAGTAATATGCTAATCTACTAATTTAATGTTGACATTCACAATTGTGCCTGTTATATTTGCCGGCAAAAAATACGTATAGATTAAGGTGTTTAATTAATATATAATTACAATACTTTCCTCTCAACGCACGTCCGCACTCTTCCCTCCTCCTCCCCGGTAGGTGAATGTAGGCGCGGCCCATCCATTCATCAGATTCAAGGCCCGGGAAACTAGCGGAGTAATCTGGCGACTGCTCAAGAGAAGTATGAAGGGGGCACATGACTAAACCTGTTCTTTCAGAGCCTTGCATTTGGGCAACTGTGGTTATCATCATCTCCTTGATCGGTTTTCTGATGACAGGGTGCGCCAGGGAGGCTGTTAACGCACCCCCAGTCGAGGTAGTAGTCGAAGAGGAAGGCCTCAGGGAAGTACCAAGGGACACGGCAGTCGAACGAGATGCAGACCCGGGAAACTTGGTCGTATATTCCGGGCGTAGCGAAACGCTGGTCGACAATATAATACGGCAGTTTGCCGACGCTACTGGCATTAATGTGGACGTAAGGTACGCAAACACGGGCCAGTTAGCCGCTACCTTGCTTGAAGAAGGAAGTAATTCACCAGCAGACCTGTTTTTCGCCCAAGACCCGGGTGGGTTGGGAGCCGTGGAAAGTATGCTGACGGCTTTGCCCTCCGAAATTTTGGAGCAGGTGCCCGAGTGGGCTCGTTCGCCGGACAGCAAGTGGGTTGGCATTTCCGGACGCGCCCGCACAGTAGTTTACAATTCGGAGAATCTCAGCGAGGCTGATTTACCGGAGGACATGTTCGGCTTTACCGACCCCAAGTGGAGCGGCCGCATTGGCTGGGCGCCCACCAACGCCTCATTCCAGACCATGGTCACAGCCATGCGTTCAGGGTGGGGAGAGACGCGGACCCGCGAGTGGCTGGAAGGGGTCCAGGCCAACAACCCAAAGGTGTATACCAAGAATACACCCCAAGTAGCAGCGGCAGCATCGGGCGAGATAGACGTGGGGTTCGTAAACCACTACTACCTCTTCCGATTCCTGGCCGAGGAGGGTGAGAACTTTCCGGCCCGAAACTACCATCCAAGGGCGGGAGGCCCAGGGTCTATTGTGATGGTGTCAGGCGCCGGAATCCTGTCCTCCGCCGAAAACGAGGCCAACGCCGAACGATTCCTCCGGTTCATGCTATCTCCCGTAGCCCAGCAATATTTTGCGGGCCAGACCTTCGAATATCCCCTGGTTGAAGGAGTCAGGACCCAGCACGTACTGGTGGCGCTGGACGATATCGTTAAGCCCGCCCTCACTGCCGGGGACCTTACGGACCTGGCCGGTACCCAGGCCTTGTTGCAGGATACGGGAGTTCTGCCATAATGGGTTGACCTTCCTCAGGAATCAGGACGTACCTTTTCTTGGCTACACCTGTCTTGAAAGCTATCGGACCCGCCTTGCGCCGGGTAGGGTTCATCAGTGGCCCTTCGCCGGTGCTGTGGGTTCCGGCCCTGTCTATCAGCCTTCTGTTGCTGCTCTCGCCGGCCTACCTGGTCTTTCGTTCTCTTGGGGCTGGGCAGGAGTTTTGGGACCTGTTGCTCCGCTGGCGGGTTCTTGAGTTGCTGCTCCGGACCCTGATGCTGGTGGGAACGGTGACCATTGCTTCCATTATCGTCGCTCTGCCTTTGGCCTGGCTGACCGTGCGGTCTGACCTGCCATTGGCTCGCGCATGGGCGGTGATGTTATCGCTTCCCCTGGTGATTCCAAGTTACGTGGCTGGCTTCGCCTACCTCGTCGCCCTGGGGCCAAAGGGAATGTTGCAGGGTTGGCTGGAAGCTCTGACAGGACTGGAAAGGCTGCCCGACATCAACGGACTCTTTGGCGCCGCTCTGACCCTCACCCTGCTGAGCTATCCGTATGCGCTGCTGACCATCCGAGCCTCGCTGCAGAGGCTTGACCCCGGACTGGAAGAGGCTTCACGGGGGCTGGGCTATCGCTGGCGGACTACCTTCCTCCGAGTCTCGGTGCCCCTGTTGCGCCCTGCCGTAGCCGCCGGTGGTCTTTTGGTGGCCCTGTACACGCTTAGCGACTTCGGGGCCGTTTCGCTGTTAAGGTACGAAACTTTTACCTATGCAATTTACGTACAATACGAGTCAGCCATTAGCAGGACCCTGGGAGCGGCTTTCTCTCTGGCCCTGGTGGCGCTGGCCATAAGCTTCTTACTGGCTGAATACCTCACCCGGGGCAAGTCGCGCTACTACCGGATAGACCAGGGGGTGGCGCGGCCGACTCAAAGAATACCGCTGGGACGGTGGAAATGGCCTGCTCTTGGATTCTGTTGCCTGGTATCCCTCCTTTCCATGGCGCTGCCCATAGGCGTGCTGGTTTACTGGGTGGTGCGAGGTGTATCGGCGGGTGAACCGCTCTTGTTGCTATGGAGAGCAACCGGCAACTCCCTGCTGATTTCCGCTCTCGCCGCGATAGTGGCATTGGTGGCTGCCTTCCCCATTGCCACCCTCGCAGTGCGCCATCCCAGCCCCCTAAGCTCCCTCCTGGAGCGGATAACCTACGTGGGGTTTGCCCTCCCGGGGATTGCTGTGGCGCTGGGCCTGGTCTTTTTCGGGGCCAACTTTGCCACCTTCCTGTATCAGGACCTTTCGCTCTTGATATTTGCCTACATGGTCCTGTTTCTTCCGGCCGCCGTAGGCTCAATCCGGGCGTCGGTGATGCAGATCAATCCCAGAACGGAGGATGCCGCCCGCAGCCTGGGGCGGACGCCTCCTCAAGTGTTCGTTTCTGTTACCATGCCGCTGGTGCGGCCGGGACTATTGTCGGGCGCAGCTATTGTCTTTCTGCTTACTATGAAGGAACTGCCTGCTACTCTAATCCTCAGGCCCACTGGATTCCCCACCCTGGCTACGTCGATCTGGAGTGCAGCTTCCGAAGCCTTCTTTGCCCAGGCGGCAGCCCCGGCTTTGCTGCTGATTCTGGCCTCCTCGGTTCCCCTGGCTTTCCTTATGATCAGGGAACGGCATTAACTCTTTCCACCAATTTAACGCCTTCCACCAATAGCGAAGCCCCGAACAGGAGCCTGAAAGGCAACCGTTCGGGGCGCTATTCTTGCCAGTCGGACTTGTCTTACGGCGCCAAGCCGCTGGAAAGGTCAGTCATGGCCTACAAAGTAAGTTCGAGGATGTAGAGGCCTCCCTTCAACCGGTCCACCACGTACATGATGCCGTTCTCGTCCACGTAGACGTCGTTGATTCCGTTGGAAGGCGCACCCTCGGGAATGTCAGGCACGAAGTAGGCAACCTCTTCCGGATGGAATGGATCAGAAGTGTCGTACACCCTTACGCCTGCATTGAACAGGGTGGCGAAAATCAGGTTGTCGGAATAGAAGCAAGTGGGCCCGGGCTGATTTTCGTACACGTTATGAGCGCCGAAGCGGCCGGGGCGGTTGAAGAAGTCGTCTGTGTCGGGCATAGGCAGGGTCCCGATGATAATGGGGTTAGTCTCATCCCGTATGTCCATCATCCACATCAGCTTGGGGTAGTCCTCGCCGCCCAACCGCACTGCTTCCTGGGTTACCAGCATCAGGTCACGATTGAACAAGGGCAGCACGGTGTGGGTGAAGCCAGGGAAGGGGGGAGCGTAGTTGATGTGGCTGACCATCTTGGGATTGGCCTTGTCTTCAATGTCCAGGATGATCACGCCGGAGTCCATATACGCGCAGTAAGCCCGGTCTGGTCGCTCAGGATAAACGTTGCCATTGTGCAGCCTGTGCCCTGCGTCGAACTGGGGATGGCGGGCTGGCATGGGATCCGCATCGCCCTCGCGCGTCCCGGGGAACCACCATCGTCCCGCTTCCTGGGGGGAAGTTGGATCGGAAACATCCACGATCATGTAGAACTGGTCGTCCTTCTGGTTCCGGGGCTGGAAGTCCGCGGCGCCGGTGGAAAGATGGGCATAGTTTCCTTCGACCCACCATAGGCAGTGGCAGCCCCGGGAGTATTCGCCGCCCAGGTCCATAAAGCCGATCTGCCTGGGCTCTTCGGGGTTGCTGATGTTGTAGACGCCCATACCGGTACCGGGCTGGCCGGGCTGCTGTGACTGGTAGGCCACAAGCATGGTGTCATCCACGATGGACAACGAGTTGGACCGCAAGTGCCCATAGGCCAGTTCCGTCTGGGCCAGCAGCCTGGGGTTGGCAATGTCCGTGACATCAACGCTGGTAATGTCCTTGGGGGCGCTTTCGTGGGCCATGTAAAGGACTCGGCGGCCGTCCTGCGTCTGATGCAGGTGGACCCCCTCGCCAATGTTGCCAAAACCGTTAAGGTCATGGTGGGAGATGAGCCGCATGTTGCGGATTTCCTGCGTTTGCGTTGCCATACTTCCTCCAAAGTAGTCTTTCAACAGAAAGGCCCGATAAAGCGTCAGGTCTGCCTGAAGCGTAGCGCTATTGCCTGGTAGCTCGTACCTTCCCTGGTGGTTGGTGGATGATACCACAGGTGAAAGAAGAAGGCCCCCCGAAATGCTTCCGGGGGGCCATATTTGCTCACATAACGCCCTACACGTCAGGGTTCAGATACCCTTCGGAGCCTAGGGCGCGGCGCGTAGCAGATCCCAGTGACTGGTCTTGGAACCTGCCGTACCGGGGAAAGTCCAGCTCTCCACCACCTCAGGGTTGTAGGTAACCTGCAGGGTGAACCAGAAGAAGGGTATGTCGGCGAAGTTGTAATACTTGTCGTTACCCATTTCCATCAGGAGTTCGTGAATTCGTTCGTTGTCCACGGTATCCATAGCCTGGAACTCTGCATAGTTCCGCTCAATCACGTCGGAGTAGTATCCGGAACCGCCCACACCCTGGGCAGAAGACCAACTGCGGAGGCGATTAGTCAGGGAGCGCATGGTGATTACGTTGCCCCAACCGCCCTTCTTGATGAAGTCGGTGCGCTCGCGGTAATTCGAGCGCACGGTGCCCCACTCGCTGTCCAACAGTGTGACATCAATGCCAATTGGCTGCCAGTAATTGATAAGGGCTTCCAGCATTACCGCAGTTTCCGGCTCGTCAGACGAGAAGTAGTTGTAGGAGGTGAATGGCATGGTGTTGTCGGGTGTGTACCCGGCCTGGGCCATCAACTCCCGGGCAGCTTCCGGGTCAAAGCCATAGAGTTCTTCCCAGTCACTCTCCCAGGCTTCATTCCACACGCCCAGCACAGGGTGGAACTGAGTCAGCAGCATCAGGCTGCCCTGGCCCTTGAGAACGTGCTGGAGCATCTCGTCCCGGTCAATGGCCTTGTTCATGGCTTGACGGATTATCTTGCCGTGCTCAGGGCTGGCCCAGGGCACGCTGGGGTCATAGTCTTCCTGGTATGCCCCGTAGTACTGTCCGCCCAGGAACATAGTCAGGTAGTGGGTAGGAGCGCCGGCCTCGGCGTTCACCATACCGTTACGCGCAGCTTCAAGCTGCAATTCGCGAGAAAGGGCGGCGATGTGAATTTCGCCCGTCAGCAGGGCAGCCAACCGGGTGAGGTCTTCCCGAACCCAGCGCAGTTCCACTTCCTGGAAGTCCGGGTTCTCACCCCTCCAGTGGGGTTGAGGGGCCTTCTCGAACCAGATGCTCTGACCCACTGTCCTGCCACCATACATGTAGGACCCGGTGCCAGCCGGCATTTCGTCAAATCCCTCGACTCCCACTTCATCAAACTGGCGCTTGCTCAGCATCATGATCTCGCCGCCGCCAAACCCGCGCGAGAGAATAGCGGGCGTATCAAGAGCCAGAGACGGGAAGGTCAGTTTTACGGTGTAGTCATCAATGGCCTCATAAGTGGCACCGTTGAAGAAGGAGGCCGCAGATACCTGGGAATCTTCACCCAGGATGCGGTCGAAGGATGCTATCACGTCGGCAGAGGTAAACTCTCCCCAATCAAAGTGGAAGGGCACACCCTCTTCCAGGTACAGGGTCCACTCCCTGCCATCCGGACTCGATTCCCAGTTTTTGGCCAAACGAGGGATGCGGGCGTTGGTTACAGAGTCAATCCCTATCAGTGTTTCCGAGTAGGGGTCAAACTGATAGTAGGAGGGACGACCGACGGTCCAGTGCCGATTGGTCTCCTGCACCTCGCCCAGGGCGTAAATTACGCGGTCAACCTTGGCTTCCACGGGTCCGGCGCTGACAGGAATAGGTGTAGGCGTGGCAATCACCGTTCGTTCAACCACGGTTTCCTTGGGTACTTCCTTGAGCACCTCTACTTCCTTTACTACCTCCACCTCTCGAACTACTTCTTTTTCCACCTCCACTGGTACTTCGACTTCTCTAACAACTTCTACTTCTTTAGGGACTTCCACCTGGACTTCCCTGACAACTTCTCTTTCCACTACTTCAGGCGCAGCAGTGCCGCAGGCCACAACAAAGGCCAGAGTAAGGATTAACGAGCTGACCAGCAGCGCCCGGGATTTGGTAAACCAGTATGCCATGTCGATAGTTACCTCCCAAAGTTCATATATGGGGTCCCAGATTCGCTATATCCCCACCTCTACCTGGGGATACCCGGAAATCTGGGAGAGTATATTCCCACACATTCACCAGTGTCAATACTATTCCCTGATTTTCATTACAGTTCTCAATAATGTGATACGTTTTCACTTACTATCAAATTATTTTTGCGATGATAACAGCCTCCTAAGGTTTAAATTATGCACAAAAGCATATTGTTTCTCTCTAACGTGTACGTATTGTGCCACCGCAAATTTCCGGTTGACCACCGCCATACTGTCGCCTATAGTGCCGTTATCCATTGTTCAATTTGGACTCGGTCCAGCTCTTAGCTATCCATGCAATCACACCCTAAGCGACGTAAACACCAAGGAGGGCGTATGACCCAGAACAATACTCCCCCGGTAAGCCTGGAAACCCGCAGAACAATTGTCGCGAGGCCTGTGGACAACAATACGGTTTTGACGCTGATAGGTGCAGGCGATCACACCCGCGGCCCCTGGCCCTTTATTACCGGCACACCCAACCTGAACACCGATCTGCCAGGGCCACCCGCCCAGTATCTTTCGGTGGCGGGGTGGGCCGCTTGAACCGTCGTTACCGTGGTAGGCGTGGCCTACCGAGGCGGCATTGGCCTTGAAGACATCGAGGTTGACTTTGAACTGGAACCAGTTGAACGGGCCGGTGGCATTGGATTTGGGGTGAGAGAGAAGGTGACGCTGAAGGGCAATATTTCCGAAGCGGAAAGGGTGCGGCTGCAGCGGGCATCCCGCTATTGCCCCGTAGGGCAGGCTCTCACCAGGGGCTCCATGCTAATCGAGGACGAGGTGCAATGGCGCTCCGGTGAAGTTACCGCAATCCCCTCCACGTCGGACAATCTGCCTGTCCCGAATGGAACCTTGACGGCAATCCGCCCTGGCACCATACACGCTAGTTATCTGCTGGACACCAAGGAGTGTGACGGCGAAGGCAAAATGGAGCATGAGGGAGAGGCCAAGGTCTACATCGTTACGGAAAACGCAACCCACACCAGTCGCTGGACTATCCTGGCCGGCCACAGTTCTCCCGGCCTGGTACCCCCACCTTTCCCCACGGCCCAGGCGGCCTGGGCTGCCTCGACAGCCACAACCTTGAGCAGCCTTCTCCCTCTTGGCGACGACCACGACGCCAGGGACTTGCAGGTGGAAGTTGGGCTAAGTATGACAGGGGGAAGAGACCTGGCCCAGGGCAGCGCGGCCGAAGGGCGCGTCGTGCACAGAAACGCCATTCGTCGGCTCATCGTTCCCGGAAATCCACGTTCCATGCCAGTTGAGGCCGTCCAGTCCGCACTGGCCCAGGACCCCATAACCAACGCCTACCGGGACGGAGGCATTCTCCTGGACGAACAAGTAGTGGTGGGCTAGGAGCATCCATTCACCACCTTTTCAAGGCCTACGGCGCACCAAGGTTCCAGAAGGCAATCTAAAGGGAAAACGACCTCTTCAGAGGATCGTTAACTGCGGGGCAGCCCTGGTGGCTGCCTCGATTCAGTTGGCCCAAGCCGCATACTTGGCAACACTAGCGAAAATACCTGTTAAGGAAAGGAAGGGTATCAATGGACGAGAATCGGTTCCGCCTTGAAGAAGCGACTATAGCCGACCTACATGCCGCCATACAGGAAGGCCAGATTACCTGTGTGGAGATAGTCCAGGGCTATATTGACCGGGTCCGCGCTTACAACGGCGTCCCCAGTGTTTTGGTTACGGAGGACGGGGCTTCCGTCCCAGAGGCTACCGGCACAGTCCGTGGCGGCGCTCCCATCAAGTTCCCCACGGACACAGTGGCAGCATCGGAGATATTCCCCGACCTGGACCAGTACCGGGGCAAGCCCCTGGAGTTCGGTCGCATGGAACCCACCGCCTCCGACTCCACGGTGCAGCAGCAGTACGGCATGATTGTCGCCAGGAAGAAGGCTGGCCAGGTAAACGCCCTGGCCACACTCAACATCCGGGGGGAACGGTCCGTTACCTGCAAGGGCGATTTCGACCGTCACCCCTCCCAAGGGCCGCTGCCGCCGGGGGCGCCGCCGGTGTGCGAGCACTTCCGCCGGTTCTCCGACGCCCTGGAGCGGGCGGCGGAACTGGATGCACAGTACGGCGCCAGCCCTGACCTGGAAGCTATGCCCATGTACGGCGTTACCTTTTCCTTCAAGGACCCCTTCGATACCAGGGATATGCGCTCCACCGGCGGGGGCGACGCTGCCTACGATATTGATTTCCCGGCCCGCGACCACGTTCTGGTGGAACAGCTGCGCAACAAGGGCGCCATCATTTTTGCCAAGGCGGTCAACACCGAGTACAACGGCCGGGCCGGCGACCCCGGCGGCCGCCACGAACCGGACGTGGTGCTGCCTTCGGTGCTGGGCTACCAGCGCAGCAGCTGGGGCGGCAATCCCTCCAACCCCTACGACACCTCCCGTTCCGCATCCCTGGGGTCCAGTTCCGGTTCGGCCCTGTCAGTCAGCACCAACATGGTGATGGCCAGCCTGGGCGAGGAGACCCGGGCCTCCACCAGGGGGCCGGCCAACCACAACTCCGTGGCCCTCATACTGCCCCACAAGGCCTTGCTGGGTTTCGACGGCGGAGCCATCGGCGCTGACATCTACTGCGACCGCAGCGGCATCCACTGCCGCGCCATCCAGGACTGCGCCAATGTCCTGGACGCCCTCAAGGACCCGGAGGAAGGCTACTACGATCCCCGCGACCCCTTCACCACCGTGCCCCGTTCCTCAGTACTACCCTCCTACCGGGTTCATGCCCGGGGTTCCGGCGATGCCGGCGCCCTCCAGGGTGTGCGCTTGGGCATCATTCGCGAGTCCATGGCCTACCCGGCCGGTTCCCCGACCGAAAAGCCCATTGTGGACGCCGCCGACCGGGAGATTAAGGAGGTGCTGCGGGACCACCTGGGAGCCACCCTGCTGGAGTCGGGCGACCGCAACTTTCCCCCGGACCCGGAAATTGAGCCCATGAAGGTGGATTTCCGGCGGGCCATCGCCGCCCTGCTGCCCGTATTTATGCCCGACATCCTCTACCGGCTGGGGCCCGACGGGCAGCCTGTATTTAGGGAGTTCGCCGAGGTCATAGTACCCACCGAGTTCGCCCCGGGCATTTTCTTCGGTTCCGGCGAAATGCAGCCGGTGGACTACTTCGTGGAGTTGGCCGACGGGCTGATTGAGCCGCCTTCCAACCTGGACCTGGCCACCATCCAGGACCAGATTCTGGCCATGTCTTTCCGCTACCACATCAAGCAGTATCTTACCCGCCGCGCCGCGGACTGGCGTGCACTGGGTTACACCGAGACCCTGGTGGACTGGCCCACCCTTAACGCCCGGTCCAAGTTCTGGGGCGATGACCAGCGGGCGGCTTTCAAAAACTGGGAGGAGGTCACCGATCTGCGCAACCCCCTGGGCGGCCGACAGGGAGTGGATGAACGCATCATGCTGCGGGAGTTCCTGCGTCGGGTGGACATGATGGTCATCCTTGAGAATAAGCTGGACGCCCTGGTGCGCATGCACACCCCCTACCCGCCGGCCATTATCGGCGGGGCCAACCAGAGCGCTGGCGGCAGCAATATACGGCAGGAATCCACCAACGGCCCCAACGCCGGCCTGACCGAGGTGCTGATACCCGCCGGTTACGTGCAGACCGCTTATGACCCGGTATTCCGGCTTTCGGAGGATGGGACCAGGTATATTTCCGCCCCCTCCGACGTTCCCACGGCCCTGGATGAACCGGGCCTGCCCTTCTCCCTGGTGTTCCGGACGGAGCCGGGCAAGGAGGACATTCTGCTGAACATCGCGTCATCCTACGAATCGGCCTCTCACCGCAGGGTAATGCCGCCGGACTTCGGGCCACTATCCCAATAACAACTCTATGACTTCTTTTCGAATTATCACTGAAATTGGCACATTCATTTACGAAACTGTGCAAACAGAGAGCCAACGCTTGTAAATGGACGAAGACTTGATTTCCAATTATTGACAATTGTTCAGGGCTGGCTTATATTTCGTCAAAATGCCAGACTTGGGCTGGTTCCGTATCTGTTTGGCGGAAATGGAACGGGCCAGCGCTTATCTGCCAACAGCAAATGGGATTCCAC